>CAMDER010000030.1 GCA_945896935.1 Bifidobacterium breve
CTGACACCGTTGACGGTCAAACTTGTCTCGGCAATGTCGGTGCTTAAGACCACACGACGACGTCCGACTGGCGATGGTGCGAGTGCACGATCTTGATCGGCGAGCGATAGTGCACCAGCAAGTGGGTACACATCGGTATCAGGCATGACCGATCGTTCAAGCGTTTGTTGGACGCGATTGATTTCACCGATGCCTGGTAGGAAAACCAAAATGTCACCAGCGTTTTCTCGCAACGCACGCAGTGTTACATCAGCCACTGCATCATCGAGCCGTTGTTGTTTACCGGGCGGTGCCCAGGTGATGTCAACGGGATGTTGGCGGCCAACGCTTGAAATGATGGGGGCAGGTTCACTGTCGCCAAGAAGTTTTGCAAAGCGATCGGTGTCGGCAGTTGCTGACATCGCTAGTACGCGCAAATCTGGTCGTAAGTTTTTACGAGCATCAAGACATAATGCAAGACCAACATCGGTTGGCAGATTGCGTTCATGTACTTCGTCAAAGATCACGAGTCCGATTCCCGGAAGTTCGGGATCGTTTTGTAATCGCCGCGTCAGAATTCCTTCGGTGACGACTTCAATACGCGTATTGGGTCCGATGCGTCGCTCATCGCGCGTTTGATATCCAACAAGCTCGCCTGGTTCTTGTCCGATCAACGAGGCGAGGCGTCGGGCTGCGGCACGAGCGGCAAGTCGACGTGGCTCAAGCATCACAATGCGTTGACCACGAAGCCAGTCTTCGTTGATAAGGCGAAGTGGAATGAGCGTGGTTTTTCCAGCGCCCGGCGGAGCGACAAGAACCGCAGTGAGTCGAGCAACTAATGCCGATCGAAGTTCGTCAATGACGTCTTCAACAGGGAGGTCAGTCAGAGGTAACAGAATCAGCCAAGTGCGGGAGTGCCGCTAAATGAAACGGGATCTCCGGCTGCCGGAATTGAAGGAGCGGTCCATGCCGTGGTGTCGGCAATGGCCTTGGCAACTTTGCGCCACTCGACGCCGTCCCAACCTTCAGCAACAGCGGGAATGGTGCCATCGGAGCGGACGAAAACAAAGGCGGGCAAGGTAGCGAGTCCGAATGCCTTCACTGCCGCACGATCGGGATCGGTGAAGACCAAGAACTCTTTGGTCAACGGTCCGAGAAATGAGCGAGTCTGATCGGCGTTGGCGGTGACGATCAAACTGGTGCGAGCGGCAGAGTCCCCAAAAGCTCGAAGAATCCGTGCGGCGGCGGGAAGAATCCACGAACTTTCGTTGGTGTAGGGGTCAAGAACGACTGACGCGAGGTGGAAGGTGGTGAGCCATTCGCTGAGTTTGCGGGCTGGAAAGGCGTCGGCTTCAAGCGAAAGGGGCTCAAGGAGGAGATCGGGAGAAGGTGTTGCAACCACGGTCTCAACGGTAGCGCAGACTCGCTGGTCAACCCCCACTACCAACCCCACTCTTGGGGGGTGAATTGCGTCCAAGAGGCGAGGGTTGTGGGATGGGGAACTAGTCTCAAAATACATATGGCAAATAAGCGCACTTCCATCACGATGACCGAGGCCGAAATTGCGGCCTACCTTGACACTCAGACCATTCTCAACATTGCGTCGATCGGGCCGACCGGACACCCGCATTTGGTGGCCATGTGGTACGAGGTCATGGACGGCAAAGTGACATTCTGGACTTTCGGCAAGAGCCAAAAGATCGTCAACTTGCGTCGCAATAACAAGATCACCGGTCTGATTGAAAGTGGCGATGCTTACGAAGATCTCAAGGGACTTGAGATCGTCGGAACGGCCACCATCATCGAGGACTACGACAAGATCTTGGCCATTGGTAGAGCAGTCGGACTCAAGTACAACGGCGAAGGCGCAATCAGCGATGCTGCACTTCCATTCTTAGAAGCGCAAGCAAAGAAGCGTCTCGGAATTCAGATCGAAGTTGAGAACATCGTGTCGTGGGACCACAGCAAGATTGGTGGCGGTTACTAAACCGCATGACTCGACACGCTGGTCAACGTTGACCGCGTCGGCCGCTTCCAGAAATTGTTGCAGCTGAGGCAATTGCTTGAGCGGTTGCCTCAAGATCGGATGTGGCTCCTAACAGTCCAACTGTCAGGCGCATTGAATCAGGATATGCGTTGACGAAGAACGGTGTTCCTGGTGCTGCACCAATTCCTTGGGCGGCCAAAGTCATGAGTGCACTTCTTTCGTCGCTCACTCGAACCCACAAATTGATTCCGTCGGTTCCGGTGCTAAAAACGTTGCGATCATTGAGGATTTGCACAACTTCTCGGCGACGTCGTGAGTATTCGTCGCGCGCATGGCTGAGTGCTTCGAGTGTTGTTTCGTCGTCAAGCAATTCAAGTAGCACGGCTTGCAAGATGCGACTACTCCAACCCGGACCGAGTAGCCGACGATTGGCAGCAGCTGCAATAACATCGCCGGCACCACCAACGGCTGCAAGTCGTAAATCGGGCCCATGGCTCTTTGAATAACTTCGGATATGAACAGTGCGCGCAGGTAGGTAGTTACCAATGCTGTTGAGTTCACCGACAGCAATATCACCGGCATGATCGTCTTCAATAATAGTGATTGATTCTGAATGTCCAGATGCGACGATCGCTGCAGCAATTTGTTGAGAGCGTTGCGCTGTCATCGTGACACCAGTTGGGTTTTGCGCGCGTGGTTGCAAAAACAATGCAGTGGGCTTTTGTCCAAGTGCTACAGCAAGGGCTTCAACATTCATACCCTCGGCGTCTACATCAATGCCAATGACATCGGCACCGATTTGTTCGAGCAAGTCGAGCAGCGGAGGGAACGTGGGATGTTCAACGACCACACGGTCGCCGAGACGCACAACAACTTGGGCGATGCGGTCAAGTGCATCCATGGCCCCATCGACGACGGTGAGTTCCTCGGGAACGAATGGCCACCGTTGGCGTAACGCCTCTTCAAGTTGGGGCAACACGGGATGGTCGAGGTAACTGCTTGTTAAGGCCTGGCTACTCACTCGAGCCAAAGCGGTTCTTAAGTCGGGAAGAAGGGTTGAATCGGGTGTGCCGGTCGACAGATCAAGAGTGAAATGGCCGTGATGATCGCTATCGGCGGCCACCTGTCGATAGCGGCGTGGACCACCAGGACCAGTGGGCTGGCGGACAAATGAACCATTACGACCCAGAGTTTCAATGGCTCCGACCTCGGCGAGCGAGCGCCAGGCCTCGCCAACCGTGGTGGGAGAAACCCCAAGTTTGCGTGACAGCTGCCGAACGGTGGGCAACTGCGCTCCAATGACCAATTCGCCCGACGAGATCATGCGCCCAATTGCTGTGGCGATACCACGCGCGCTGCGATCGTTGATTCCGTTTGCGATTTCGAGAGTCAAGGTGTCGGTGATCATCAGAAATGAGTCAATCGTGTTTCATCTGCGAAAAAGCATTGTCCTGTCACAATAATGGCATTGTTCATGTAGTCATGTGTCAATTACCCTAATGAGGAAGCGCTTCAGTCTTGTTACTCATTGGTTAATGATTCAGACGATGATCAAGCGTGAGCGACAGTAGAAATGGGGAACGTTATGACTGGTTCACAAGACAGCGTGCGCGCTGCAATTTTGCAGACCGACTGGACTGGCGCAAAAGAAACGATGATCGACAAGCACGAAGCGGCTTGTCACGATGCTGCCAAGCAAGGCGCGCAAGTCATCTGCTTCCAAGAACTGTTTTACGGTCCATACTTTTGTCAGGTGCAAGACGTCGAGTACTACGGCTACACCGAGTACATCCCCGATGGTCCAACCACGCAGCGTTTCCAAAGCATCGCCAAAGAAACTGGCATGGTCATGGTGTTGCCGATGTACGAAATCACTCAGGCTGGCGTGTACTACAACACTGCCGCAGTCATTGATGCCGATGGCAAGTACCTCGGCAAGTACCGCAAGCAGCACATTCCGCAGACCAAGGGTTTCTGGGAGAAGTTTTATTTCAAGCCCGGCAATGGTGGCTACCCAGTTTTCGATACTGCAGTTGGCAAAGTTGGCGTGTACATCTGTTACGACCGCCATTTCCCAGAAGGCTGGCGGGCACTTGGTTTGAACGGAGCACAGATTGTGTTCAACCCTTCGGCAACTCACCGCGGACTCAGTGAGTACATCTGGAAAGTTGAGCAACCAGCTGCTGCTGTTGCCAACATCTATTACGTCGGTGCGATTAACCGTGTTGGTATCGAGCCACTGGGTGAAAATGATTTCTACGGCCAGAGTTACTTCGTTGACCCAGAAGGCAAGTTTGTCGGTGCACAAGGCGACCCGTACAAGCCCGAGTTAATTGTTCGCGACCTCGACATGAAGAAGTTGCGTGAAGTGCGTGATCGTTGGGCGTTCTATCGTGATCGTCGCCCCGAGGCATACGGCGACCTCACCGAATTGTGATCGTTAAGTTGTCGTTAGTTCATTTACACCAAACATAAGGTTCACCAAACATAAGGGGAGGCATCATGGCCAAGGTATTAATCAAGAACGGATTAGTCATTTCACCAACAGGTGTGATCGCCAATGATGTGTTGATCGATGGCGAAAAGATTGCTGCAGTCGGCGCTCCGGGATGGTTTGAATCATCCGAGCAAGGTTGCGACACGGTCATTGATGCCAAGGGTAAATATGTCATTCCTGGTGGCGTTGATGTGCATACGCACATGGAACTTCCATTCGGTGGAACCTTTGCTTCTGACACATTTGAAACCGGATCGCGTGCAGCTGCTTGGGGCGGAGTGACAACGATTGTTGACATGGCCGTCCAGCGCTACGGCGAAAATGTTTTTGATGGCCTTGCCGAATGGCATCGCAAAGCAACTGGTGAATGTGCAATTGACTATGCCTTCCACCAAATTATCGGTGGCGTTGATGATCAATCGTTGAAGGATATGAAGTACCTCACCGAGCACGAAGGCATCAGCAGTTTCAAACTGTTCATGGCGTACCCCGGTGTGTTTTATAGCGATGACGGTCAGATTTTGAAGGCCATGCAAACCGCTGCCGAATGTGGCGCAATGATCATGATGCATGCCGAAAATGGCCCCGCTATTGATGTTTTGGTGCAGCAGGCTTTGGCCCGTGGCGAAACCGATCCGCGTTATCACTCGTACACTCGCCCTTCGCCGCTTGAAGCCGAGGCAACGCACCGTGCAATCGTGTTGTCGCATGTTGCTGGCAACGTTCCGCTATACATCGTGCATATGTCGGCAGGCGATGCCCTCAACGAAGTAGCAGCAGCTCGTCACCATGGTCGTAACGTCTTTGCCGAAACCTGCCCGCAGTACTTGTGGATGACTCTTGAAGAAACTTTGGGTCAACCTGGGTTTGAAGGTTCAAAGTATGTGTGCAGTACTCCAGTACGTTCACGCGATAACGACCCGCACTACATCGGCCAAATGGGACACGGTCACCAAGGTGACTTGTGGAAGGGTCTGCGCATGAACGAACTCGCAGTCGTGAGTACCGATCACTGCCCGTTCTGCTTCAAAGATCAAAAAGAACTTGGTCTCGGCGACTTCTCCAAGATTCCGAACGGAATCGGTGGCGTTGAACACCGCATGGAATTGATTTATCAGGGTGTTGTCGCTGGCGAACTGACGCTTGAGCGTTGGGTCGAAACTTGTTGTACAACTCCGGCTCGCATGTTTGGTATGTACCCACAAAAGGGAATCATCGCTCCGGGCAGCGACGCCGACGTTGTTGTTTGGGATCCGAATACCAAGACCAAGATCGGTATTAACGACAAGCATCACATGAACATGGATCACTCAGCATGGGAGGGTTGGGTCATCGACGGAAAAGTTGACACGGTGTTCTCGCGTGGATCTGTGCTCATCGATAACGATCAATACGTTGGCCGCAAGGGTCATGGCAAGTACATCAAGCGCGGCTTGTCGCAATATCTCGTCTGAAAACCCCCAACAAAACAAACCAAAACAAACAAGGAGTTACCCATGTACCGCATCGATCATTGGATCGACGGACACACCGTCGCTAGTACTTCAGGACGAAATGGAAACATTTTCGATCCAGCAACCGGTCAGGTACAAGGCACGGTTGCTTTTGCTGATGTCTCCGAAGTTGACAAAGCAGTCGCTAATGCAAAAGCGGCTTTGCCGGCATGGCGCGCAACAAACCTTTCACGTCGCGCCGAGATCATGTTCAACATGCGTGAGTTGGTGTCGGCCAATCGTAAAGAAATTGCGGCGTTGCTCACCAAAGAGCACGGCAAAGTAACGGCCGATGCATTGGGCGAACTTGCGCGTGGCCTCGAAAACATCGAGTACGCGTGCGGTATCCCGAACCTTCTCAAAGGTGGGTACTCCGAACAGGCATCAGCCGGTGTTGACGTGTACAACGTTCGTCAGCCACTTGGTGTCGTTGCCGGTATCACACCTTTCAACTTCCCCGCGATGGTTCCGATGTGGATGTTTGCCAATGCTGTTGCGTGCGGCAATACGTTCATTTTGAAGCCGTCAGAAAAAGATCCGTCAGCAGCAATGTTGATTGCCGAATTGCTGAAGCAGGCCGGACTTCCCGACGGCGTTTTCAATGTTGTGCATGGTGACAAGGTGGCTGTTGATCGTTTGCTTGATCACCCCGACATCGCTGCAGTGAGCTTCGTTGGTTCAACTCCTATCGCTCGTTACATCTACGAAACTGGTACCAAGAACGGCAAGCGCGTGCAGGCCCTTGGTGGCGCAAAGAATCACATGTTGGTTCTTCCAGATGCCGATCTCGATATGGCAGCCGATGCTTTGGTGAGCGCTGCTTATGGTTCGGCAGGCGAGCGCTGCATGGCAATTTCGGTTGTCTTGGCCGTTGACACCATTGCCGACGATCTCGTGAGCAAAGTGCAAAGCCGAATTCCGAATATTGTCGTTGGTAACGGAAGCGACCCGTCAAGCGAAATGGGTCCGCTCATTACTGGCGAACATCGCGACAAGGTCGCAAGTTATGTTGCGGCAGCCGCAGGCGAAGGGGCAAAGGTAGTTGTTGATGGCCGCGATGGAGCACCGACCGAAGGCTTCTTCTTAAAGCCAAGTCTGATCGATCATGCAAAGCCCGGAATGAAGTGTTATGACGACGAAATTTTCGGACCAGTTCTTACTGTTGTGCGCGTCAAGTCGTATGAAGAAGGTTTGCAACTCATCAATGACAATCAATTCGGAAACGGCACGGCTATCTTTACTCGTGATGGCGGCGTCGCTCGTCAGTTCCAGTTTGACGTGAATGTCGGAATGGTCGGAATCAATGTGCCGATTCCTGTGCCGGTTTCGTACTACTCATTTGGTGGATGGAAGGCCAGTTTGTTTGGCGACTTACACATGTATGGTCCCGACGGAATTCAGTTCTATACCCGCAGCAAAGTTGTCACGTCACGTTGGCCTGACCCTCGAACCAGCAAAGTCGATCTCGGCTTTCCGCAGAATAGGTAAGTCACATCATGGAAATCGGTGTCGTACTACAAACAACTCCTCCCAGTGCGCGAGTCGTCGACTTAGCGAAGAAGGCCGAGGCCTACGGCTTCACACATGTGTGGACTTTTGACAGTCATATTTTGTGGCAAGAACCATTTCCGATTTTCGCTCAAATTTTGGCCGAGACGCGCAACGTGATTGTTGGCCCGATGGTCACTAATCCGGCAACGCGCGACTGGACCGTGACTGCAAGTTTGTTTGCAACTCTGAACGAGATGTATGGCAACCGAACTGTGATTGGTATTGGTCGAGGTGACTCGGCAGTACGAGTCACCAACGGTAAGCCAACAACTTTGGCAACGTTGCGAGAAAGCATTCATGTCATTCGTGAACTTGCCAATGGTCGTTCGGTGAATTACAAAGATTCCGAACTTCGTTTGCCATGGGCAGGTAAATCGCGGGCCGAAGTTTGGGTTGCTGCTTACGGCCCGAAGGCGCTGGCGTTAACCGGCGAAGTTGGCGACGGATTCATTTTGCAACTTGCTGATCCGAGCATCACCGAATGGACAATCAAAGCGGTACGTGACGCTGCCGCTGCTGCCGGACGTGACCCCAAGAGCGTCAAGATTTGTGTTGCAGCGCCGGCGTATGTCACCGACGGAAGTGAAGCCGGTATGGCCCATGGACTCGAGCAGTGCCGCTGGTTTGGTGGCATGGTCGGTAATCACGTCGCTGACATTGTTGAGCGTTACGGCGATTCTGCTCCTGTGCCGAAAGCTCTGACCGATTACATCAAGGGTCGCCAGGGTTACGACTACAACGAGCACGGTAAGGCTGGCAATAGCCATACCAGTTTCGTCCCAGACGAGATCATTGATCGCTTTTGCATCGTGGGTCCTGTTGAGACTCATGTCAAGCGCCTCAACGAATTACGCGACATGGGCGTCGATCAATTCTCGGTCTATTTACAACATGATGCAAAAGATGAAACATTGCGGGCTTACGGTGAAAAAGTAATTCCAGTTATTACCGACCATGTGAGAGCCAAATCATGACCGTTAATACCTTGGAATTGAAAGAAATCAGCAAATCGTTCCCGGGCGTACAAGCGCTGAGTAACGTGTCGCTGATCGTTCGTCCAGGAACCGTCCACGCCATTTGTGGAGAGAACGGCGCCGGAAAGTCGACGTTGATCAAAATTGCGACTGGCGCTCAAAGTGCTGATTCTGGTTTGATTCAAATCTGTGGCGATCGTATTGATCATGCAAGCCGAAGAACAGTACAAAATTTGGGTGTTCGAGCTATTTTTCAGGAGCGCCAAATTGCTCCAGATCTGTCTGTGACAGAAAATGTTTTACTTGATCGTTTGCCAAAACGCTTCGGTCGTGTCGATTGGAAAAATGCGAAGATCCAAGCGAAGCAACGTATGGATGCCCTTGAAATTAGTCTCGACATTGACACTCCGGTGCGAAATTTGTCAGTGGCTCAACTCCAGATGATGGAGATCGCTCGAGCAGTTAGTCTTGATGCTCGTTTGATTGTGATGGATGAGCCAACTGCCTCGTTAAGCCGCCATGAACTCGAACCACTTTTCCGGGTGATTAACAAATTGCGCGATGGTGGTGTCTCGGTTCTCTTTATTAGTCATCATTTAGACGAAGTATTCGAGATCGCCGATGAGGTGACGGTCATGAGAGATGGTGTTGTTGTATCGCATGGTGAAATATCAGAGTTCACCCCGGCATCAATCGCCGAGCTGATGTTTGGTCGCAAGGTTTCGTCGTCCCAAGCAGATCGAACGAGTCAAGGCGATTTATCGCAGCCTCGGCTCGTGATTGACAAGGTGTGTAGTAATCGCCTCAATGATGTTTCTCTATCGGTATCTGCTGGAGAAATAGTGTCGGTCACAGGTGGTATCGGCGCTGGAGTATCAGAGTTGGCTCGAATGGCTGCTGGTGGAATGTTAAAAAGCTCCGGTGAGATTTTGGTGTATGACGATTCTCACGAATCTCATGCAATCAGCAGTCGCCGCCAAGCCCTGAATATGGGGGTCGCGTATCTACCTGCAGATCGGAAGCGGAAAGGACTCTTACTTGAACGAACTCTTTCTGACAACATCGTGCTTGGACAGCAAGCGGCAGGATCCAACCCAATTTTGACTCCTCGGAAGGTTGCCGAGTCGGCCCGAGCCATAGCCCCGTCGGCAAATATCAAAGCTGCCAATGTTGATGTTGTTGTAGGCACGCTTTCTGGCGGAAATCAACAGAAGGTGATGATTGGCCGATGGATGGGTGTCAGCGCGCGAATCATGATTTTTGATGAACCAACTGCTGGTATTGACATTGCATCAAAATTTGAGATTTATAGTGAGCTCCGTCGCTTAGCTGATTCTGGCGTTGCAATTTTGATCTGCTCGACCGATTTTCAAGAAGTAGGACAAGTGTCAGATCGAGTCATCGTCATGCGTTCTGGGAATATTGTTGGTGAGATAGAGGGGAGCGAAGCGACCGAAGGTCGCTTGCTAGAGATGGAGATGTCAAAATGAATGTCGATAACCGATCGCCTTTGAAGCAACGCATTCTGAGATCTGACGGAGTCAGGTTTATGGCTCCGTTAATCGTTGCGATCATCGCGATCTCGCTGTACACCAATGGGGAAAACGGCAATTTCCTCGGTAGCGACAACTTGAAGAACATTCTTCTTCAAGTCTCGGTCCTTGGAATCATTGCGATTGGGCAGACTCTGCTCATTGCTGCTGGTCAATTAGACCTATCTGTCGCCACGCTTGCTGCATTGGCGGGCGTCATCGGAGCGACAAGAATTAACGATGGTGGGTCCGAATTATGGGCAGTCGTTTTAGTTCTTCTGATTTGTGCTCTGTTTGGACTTCTTTGGGGAATCTTGGTAGCTGGATTAAAGATTCCTCCGTTCATTCTGACTCTTGGTGGTACCAGTTTGTTCGCGTCAATTGCTTTGCGAATCTCAAAGAGTTCTCCAGTCCCAGCGAGAGAACGGTTTGAATGGTTGGGAAGGGCCAAAGTATTTGGAGTACAAACGCCGATTTGGTATTTCCTCATTGTCGTTGTGATTGCGGCTTTCGTTATGCGGTACACGCGATTTGGGCGTCACGTATACGCAACTGGTTCAAATGAGGAAGCCTCGTATCTAACTGGTATTCCTACCGCACGGACAAAAGTTTTATGTTTCGTTATCTCGAGCACTCTGGCTGGCTTCGCTGGGTTAGTGGCAATGGCCCGTATCTCTACTGGTGATCCACGAAATGGTTCCCAGTTGGCGTTGCAGGCCATCGCCGCGGTTGTTTTGGGTGGCGGAACCCTCGCAGGAGGACGTGGATCACCAATCGGCACTTTTATTGGGGTAGTTCTCCTCGCAGTTGTTCAGTCTGCTTTGACATTCAACAATGTTCAGACATTCTGGAATGATGCAGTCTTTGGATTAGTGCTGATTTTTGCAGTAGTTGTGACGGCAATTGGCGATCTGCGCCGCCGACGGTTTGGAGCTCGCCCGATTTTGGCCTCTTTGATCAGAAGGTCTGAGTCGGTTCGAGTGTCGAGTGAAAAGTGAGCTCACTTTAAGGTCTACGATCAACGTAGTAAATAAAAATCAAACACAAGGGGGAAGAAAATGACAGAAGAATTTTCACACATTGGTAGGCGTCGTTTCCTACAGGGGGCAGCAGCTGTCGCAATTGGCGGCGGTTTGATTGCAGCTTGTGGTGGCGACGACGACAAGAGCACCGACGCTGCAGGCGATTCATCAACACCTGCAGTCACCGAGGCCGGATTGATTGGGCTCACGCTCAACGGTCTGAACGACTACACGAAGGGCGTCGCGACCGGTGTTTACAAAGCACTTGAAGGAACCGGTTACTCACTTGAGGTAGTTCAGGTCAACTATGACGCAGCCCAAGAATTAGCAGCAGCCGAAGCATTCCTTGCTAAGGGTGTTGTGGGTCTCATCATTCAGCCAAACACAGTTGAATCAGCCGGAGCCGCTGCCGAAAAGGCAGTTGCTCAGGGTGTGCCGGCTGGAAACTGCATCTGGCCAGGCGCGAGTGCTTCTGACGAATTCTTCGTCGGAGTCGCCGAGCTTGATTCGGTTCAAGGTGGCCGTTTGATCGGTGAATACCTGATAGCGAATGCGACACCAGGCAAGGTATGCGTCGTTCAAGGAGTTGTCGGTCAGGGATTCTCTGAGCGCATCGACGAAGGCCTAGACGAAGTGTTGAAGGACAGCGGTTTTGAAGTTGTTGTTCGCGAACAGGGCTTCTTCGACCGCACGAAGGCTGTCGGCGTTGTCGAGAATGCTTTCACCGCTCACCCCGATTTGGGAATCATCGTGGCTTACTCGGCGTCAATGTCGAACGGTATTTCACAGTGGCTCAAAGATCAGGGCAAGGACACGGTGTTGCACATCTCGTCTGATGCTGACGAAGAAATGATTGGTTGGATGAAGACTCCTTACCAGTCAGCAACTCGTTACTACTCGTCGGCACAAACTGGCTTGATTGCTGCGAACGCCGTTTTGGCATCACTTCGCGGTGAGACACCCGAGTTCCGTACGGTAGTTGAACAGGTGATGGCAACTTCAGAAACGATTGATTCAATCGTTGAAGCAAATCCATACATGTTCATGGAATTCAAGGACAAGGTACAAAACATCTAATTCAGATGTTGTTAGGAAGTTCGATGCGTTGGGTGACCCAGTCAATGGCGACTGGGTCACCGACGTATTTCTGTATGTAGATCTGGTGTAAGAATTTTTAAAATAGGAGAAAAAGTGGACACAGTTCCTGTCATCAATATCGCTCCATTTCTCAGTGGAACGCCCGAAGGTATGGCATCAGTTGCCAAAGAACTTGGGCAAGCCTGTGAAGAGATCGGGTTCTTTCAGATCACTGGGTATGGGGTCTCCGAAGAATTCATACAAGAGGTCTACGACATGAGTCGCAAGTTCTTTGATTTGTCTGAGGAACAAAAAGCATCTGCTGCGCAACCAGCGCCAGACCAAGTTCGTGGATGGACGGCAGTAGGGAAAGAAGGCCTTTCGTACTCACTCGACGAGGTCGCCCCCGGAGATCTGAAAGAAAAAATGGACATGGGTCCATTTAATGTGGCTGACGATGAGTACCACCGAGGAGAAGCCGCTGGGCCACACTTCGCACCTAATGTTTGGCCAAGTGCGCTCCCCGATATGAGAGCAGTATGGGAACGCTATTTCGCTGAGATGAGTGAAGTATCGCGCCAAGTGATGAGAATTTTTGCAATCGCTCTCAACCTCGATATCAATTATTTTGAGGACAAAATTAATGAGCACATCAGTATGTTCCGAGCTGTGAACTATCCCGATCAGCCCACCCCAC
Source organism: Bifidobacterium breve (assembly GCA_945896935.1). GTDB lineage: Bacteria > Actinomycetota > Acidimicrobiia > Acidimicrobiales > Ilumatobacteraceae > Casp-actino8. Next base: position 12,810 of record CAMDER010000030.1, read on the forward strand.
CGTTGCCAGGGCAATTGCGTGCAGGCGCACATACCGACTATGGAAGTCTCACACTTCTCCGCCAAGAGCAGAGACCTGGTGGCTTGCAAGTCATGACAAAGTCTGGTGAATGGTTCGACGTGCCCGCCATTAAAGGTGCTCTTGTTGTCAACATCGGAGATTTAATGTCTGAATGGACTAACGATCTATGGGTCTCAACACTCCACCGTGTTGTTAACCCACCTCGAGATGCTGCCAACGATTCTCGCCGCATTTCTCTAGTTTTCTTCCATCAACCAAACTATGACGCGATGATTTCGTGTCTACCAACTTGCTTGCAACCCGGAGAAACTGCAAAACATGCTCCGATGTCATCTGGTGAACATCTATTTTCAAAGTTCGTCAAGCAAGCCACTTTCGGACAAGGAATTAACAAGTGAAAGTTGGTATTTCTCTTGCGAGTTTTATCAGCGCTGATTTCATCCGGCTTTTTGATTTCTACTCAAAGACTTTTGATTTACCAGAGGTAGAAGATTTACGAAGTGAAATATTTCGCGGAGCAGATGCATCCGGCGTCATCATCGGATTCTCCGCACCAGTTGTCTACGAAATGTTGAATATCCAAGAATGGGCCAACCCTAAGGGCACAACTCAATATTTGACTTTTGAATGTGAAAGCGACCAGCACGTTGCTGACGCGACACAAAGAGCGGTTGCTAACGGTGCACGTCTTTTGCATGATCCGTATGAGACGTATTACGGCGCATATCAATCAGTGTTGGCAGATCCCGACGGAAATGTGTTTCGAATCAACTATTTCCGACCAGCGTGACTGAGTCGCCATCTGCAGTGTCAAAACTAATGACTCTGGATAAAAATTAGTATTCCGACCAAATTTCCGCAGTCAGTCACGATCGGTAGGCAACTTGCGCCGGTTATTTTTGTGTTGTTGTGGAGTACCGGTTTCATCGTGGCGCGTTACGGAACACGCGATGCGGGGCCGATGACATTTTTGTTCATGCGTATGATCATTGCGGCGGCAGTGTTGTGGGTAATTGCGATTGCGAC
>CAMDER010000031.1 GCA_945896935.1 Bifidobacterium breve
GAAAGCAGCACCAACGAACGGTCGTTGTCCACCCACGTAATTCGACCCACTAAACCAGCCGCGTTAACAACAGGCATACCTACCCGCAAGCCTCGATCGCTCCCCTGATTAATCTCAATCGTTTGCGAATAGTTAGATGGCGTGCCACCAACAACTTGCGCCGTCACAGAAGAAATATCAGCAAGGTTGTCAATTCCGTTCAACGCCAATAATTCTTGAGCATCGCGCACGGTGGCGAGAGCAGCAATAAAGGCGCCTTCTTGTTGATCAAGTTGATCTTGAAGGCGTTCATTCTCGGTTTCTAATTCTCCGTAATTCGTCATTCCACGCCAGGCATTTTCTAGCGGTCGTGTGATCACGCGTGTCGAACTCTGTACCGGTTCAAAAATTGTGCTGAAGACACCCCGCAACCCACGGACAACTGAGTTGCCTTGAAGATCAAGGGTGATCAGCAATATTGACGACAGAGCCAGCAGGGCAATAGCCCGACGACGACTCACCGAATAAACCGGCATGGGTCCGATCCCGACCTAGTCGTCACTCTTCGACAAGAGACCGCGCATCATCTCAATATTTTCTAATGCTCGACCCGAGCCAATCACGACCGAATACAACGGGTCGTTGGCGATATTAATTGGCATTCCAGTTTCATGCGCCAAACGACGATCAATACCCGCAAGTAAAGCACCGCCACCCGTAATAGTGATTCCTTGGTGCATGATGTCAGCAGCCAGCTCGGGTGGAGTTTTGTCAAGCGTTGTCCGTACGGCATCAACAATGGCCGCCACAGGTTCGGCGATGGCTTCACGAACTTGATCAGTTGACAATGAAATTGTTCGCGGTAATCCGCTGATGAGGTCACGACCGCGAATATCGGCAGTCATTTCTTCCTCGAAAGGCCAAGCCGACCCCATTTGAATTTTGATTTCTTCGGCAGTTCGTTCTCCGACGGCCAAAGAGAACTCTTTTTTCAGATACGCCAACAGCGCTTCATCAAGTTCATCGCCGGCAATTCGCAATGACTGCGCAGTCACGATGCCGCCCAGCGAGATAACTGCAACTTCAGTTGTGCCTCCGCCAATATCGACGATCATGTTGCCGCTTGGTTCATGCACCGCCAGGTCGGCACCGATAGCCGCCGCCATGGGTTCTTCAATAATGTGCACCGGCTTGCGAGCCCCTGCGTATTCTGCTGCGTCTTGAACCGCGCGCTGTTCAACTCCGGTAATCCCCGACGGCACGCAAATCAACATGCGCGGTTTACTCCAACGACTGCTGTGCACTTTTTGAATGAAATAGCGCAACATCTTTTCGCACACATCAAAGTCGGCAATGACGCCATCTTTAAGTGGCCGCACGGCACGAATGTGCCCTGGAGTACGACCCATCATGCGCTTGGCCTCATGGCCCACTGCGACAGGTTTGCCGTCGGACACGTCAAGAGCGACCACGGATGGCTCATTTAAAACAACGCCTTGACCCCGTACATAGATCAGCGTGTTGGCTGTTCCGAGGTCGATTGCTATATCTCGCCCGAGGGCCAGCGGATTACTGCGGGCCATGGCCAGAGCCTCCTAGGACGTGCGGCACCTGCCAAAAAGCAGGGGTCCCCGAAATGTTACAGATTGGGGAAGAAAATACTGATCTCGCGCTCGGCCGAAGCCAAGGAATCGCTGCCGTGCACCAAATTCTCCGTGAACAAGATGCCCAGGTCACCGCGGATGGTGCCGGGGGCGGCGTTGCGAGGATTGGTGGTACCCATCATGTTGCGGACAACTTCCCAGGTGTTTTCGGGGCTTTCGAGCACCAAGGCGACAACTGGTCCACGGGACATAAAGGTCACCAATTCGCCATAAAAACCCTTACCAACGTGCTCTTCGTAGTGACGAGCAAGCGTGTCGGCATCGAGTTGACGCAATTCCAAGGCCACAACAGTGAGGCCTTTGGCTTCAAATCGGGACAAAACGGATCCGATGAGACCGCGTTCAACGGTGTCGGGCTTTAACAGGACAAGGGTACGGTCAGACATGGTCGCTAACCCTACCGCCCAGTTCCCCTCGTCGCTGTTCGGGTCAGGGCAGCAGCCGGCGCAAATAGGGTCGGGCCGACCCAACGACATACAGCGAACCAGTGATGAGCAAGGCGTCGTCTGGCCCAATTTCTTGCATGGCTCGGTCGATGGCCGCCTCAACGGTGTTGACGGACGCAACTTCATCACAACCCAATCGACGGGCCGCCTCGGCCACTTCTTGGGCCGGCAATCCTCGTGGTGACGGGGCCGTGCAACAGATCACAACATCAAATTCATCAGCACGCAGAGCTGACAGCATGTCGAACGGATCGCGTCCTTTCAGACAACCAATGACGAGTAGTCGGCGGCCCGCTGGGTCGAAGTCCTCAAGAAAAACTGAAGCGCACACATCGGCACCGGCTGGGTTATGGGCACCATCAACAATGACCAAAGGTTGATGACCCATCACTTCAAATCGTCCCGGCATCGACACATTGCCAAATGCTTCGTCAATGATGTCAGCGGCCAAAGGACGAGCAAAAAATGCTTCGACAGCCGTGATTGCCACGATCGCATTATCGGCCTGATGGTGACCATGTAACGGAACGAGCAACTCTGGATAAATCGTGGTCGGAGTTCGAACGTCAATCATGCGACCACCTAGCGCCAACTGATTGGAGTCGACTTCAAAGTCACGTGAACGAACCAACAATGACGCTCCGCCAGCCTGGGCGAAAATTTCAACAATCTCTTCGTCGGTATCACCACAAACAACTGCACTTTGCGACTTAATGATTCCGGCTTTCTCACGAGCGATATCGGCGCGAGTGGGGCCAGCAAACTCCATATGGTCAAGTCCGATATTGGTAATCACCGCAACCTGTGCATCAACAACATTGGTCGCATCCCAACGACCAAGTAAGCCAACCTCTATGACCATGACGTCAACTGCTTCATCAGCAAACCAGCGAAACGCCGCGGCAGTACAGATATCGAAATAGCCAGGACGCGCACCAGTCAGCATTTCTAAATCAGCGATCGCGGCAATCTGTTCGGCAAACGCATCGTCCGGGATTGGCTCGCAATCAATCGTGAAACGCTCATTTACTCTCTCGAGGTGCGGACTCGTGTACGTTCCCACTCTCAAACCACTTGCCATGAAAAGCCGAGTGATCATCTGCGCGGTCGAACCTTTGCCGTTGGTTCCGGTGATATGCACAACTGGCGCACAGTGTTGCGGTTCGCCCATGAGTTCGCATAAACGCGAAATCATGTCAAGCGACGGCGAGTCAATGCGACCAGTTTTCTGGTAACCAGCGTGTTCGTCCAGATATCCCAAAGCCTGCTGGTACGTCATGACGACAACCTTACGACTGAGATCAACTAGCGGCGCGACGTGGGCGAGCCACTCGAGTCGCTGAACGCATCACCAATGTTGGCGGCGACTTCAACTTGACTGAATCAACATCAATGATGACCTTGGCCACATCGGCGCGCCCTGGCAAGTCATACATCACGTTCAACAGCGTCTCTTCAAGAATTGCCCGCAGACCTCGTGCACCAGTACCGCGTCCCAGCGCCTGTTCGGCAATGGCGTCAAGCGCTTCGTCGGTGAGTTCGAGTTCAACATCTTCAAACTCAAAGAATTTCTGGAACTGCTTCAACAAAGCATTCTTTGGCTCGGTCAAAATCTTGATCAATGCCGGCTTATCAAGGCTATGCACTGCCCCGACCATCGGCAAACGACCGACGAATTCAGGAATCAAACCGAAGGACAACAAATCTTCGGGTAGAACTTGCGCAAACAAATCGCCGGCATCTTTTTCGGCTTTATTCTTCACCGTGGCGTGAAAGCCGACGCCCTTGTGACCAATACGCTGCTCGATGATTTTGTCGAGGCCAGCGAAAGCACCGCCGCAGATGAACAACACATTGGTGGTGTCTATCTGAATGAATTCTTGATGCGGGTGCTTGCGTCCACCCTGGGGCGGAACTGAGGCAACAGTTCCTTCCAGGATCTTCAAAAGAGCTTGTTGCACGCCTTCGCCCGACACATCGCGAGTGATTGACGGGTTCTCGCTCTTACGCGCCACCTTGTCGATTTCGTCAATGTAGATAATGCCGGTTTCGGCTTTCTTCACATCAAAGTCGGCGGCTTGAATCAGTTTGAGCAAAATATTCTCAACGTCCTCGCCGACATAACCAGCTTCGGTCAATGCTGTTGCATCAGCAATTGCGAAAGGAACATTGAGCATGCGGGCCAATGTTTGCGCAAGGTGGGTCTTACCACAGCCGGTTGGACCAAGTAACAAGATATTGCTCTTGGCCAACTCAACTTCGTCGCGACGCGCGATGCCGGTTTCTTTTTGATACTGCAGACGGCGATAGTGGTTGTATACCGCGACGGCCAAAACTTTTTTCGCCCGATCTTGTCCGACGACATACTCGTCAAGGAACGATGAAATTTCGCGCGGCTTGGGAAGTTCTTCAAGACGAAGGTCATTGGCTTCGCCAACTTCTTCTTCGATGATTTCGTTGCAGAGGTCAATGCACTCGTCGCAAATGTAAACGCCAGGTCCGGCAATTACTTTCTTGACTTGTTTTTGCGACTTACCGCAAAACGAGCACTTAACGATCTCGCCTGTGTCACCAAACTTTGCCACGACTACCCAACCTTTCGCCTCTCAGCCTTACACATTTGGGTGCTTCAGTGGTTGGATGCCCTACTGGCTATCAGGCACAACCGCTGGTAATCAGCGAATGGGACCAGTGCGGTCGACGGCAGATCGCGATGAGATGACATCGTCAATGATTCCGTAAGCCAAAGCCTCGCTAGCTTCCATGACAAAGTCACGATCGGTGTCAGTGCGAATGCGTTCACGGGGCTGACCAGTGTGGTCCGACAAGATTTCTTCAAGGATGTCACGCATCCGGAAAATTTCTTTAGCAGCGATTTCAAGATCGGTCACTTGGCCGTAGCCCACTTGACCATACGGCTGGTGTAACAACACGCGGCTGTGTGGAAGGGCGAGGCGCTTACCCTTAGTTCCAGCAGCCAGTAAGACCGCAGCAGCACTTGCTGCTTGACCAAGACAAATGGTCGCGATGTCGTTCTTGATGAACTGCATCGTGTCGTAAATCGCAAATAAAGCCGTGATGTCGCCACCAGGACTATTGATGTAGATGTTGATGTCCTTGTCGGGGTTTTCACTCTCAAGGTGAATTAACTGGGCACACACCAAGTTGGCGATGGTGTCATCGATGGGCGTGCCAATGAAAAGAATGTTTTCCTTGAGCAAACGGCTGTACAAGTCGTAGGCGCGCTCACCGCGGCTGGTCTGTTCGACAACTGTCGGAACGTAATAGTTGATTGCCTCGAGGTCCATAATGTTCCTATCAGTCGTTTTCTGAATGATCGTGTTCTGAATGATCGTGTTCTGAATGATCATGTTCTGAATGATCATGCTCTGAATGATCATGCTCTGAATGATCGTGCTCATGATTGTGATCGGCTTCGGAGTGACCAATCACAACATCACTGTCAAGAGTCTTGCCGCTGGGGTCGACGTATTCAACTCGGTGGATTAACCAGTCAAGAGCCTTCGACTTGCTGATTTCGGCCGCCAAGTCAACGACTGCGTCATTGGCTTGGTACGCCGCACGAACTTGATCGACGCTGATGAAGCGAATCTTCTTGTTCTTTGGTGAACCGGCCATCTGGTGTTCACGAACGGCTTGTTCGTTTGTGCGATCGGCCATTGATTCGAATTCGCGTTCAATTTCGTCTTCGGTGGCGTCGAGGCTTTCGGCTTTGACAACTGCGCGCAGTGCCAGGTCAACCTTGACGGCTTTTTGGCTTTGTGGGCGCAAACCTTCAACGAATGACTGCGCATCTTGACCGGTTGCTTGCATCCACTGATCGATGTTGATGCCTTGCGACTGGAACTGACGAATGGTGTTTTCCACTCGGCGCTGCAAGTCGGCGGCGACCATCGCCTCAGGAGTCTCAATTTCGGCGAGCGCGACCAACGAGTCGGTCACTTTTTCGACAACTACATTGCGAACCTGATTGAGCCGATTGGTTGTCAATCGTTCAACGACCGATTCGCGCCATTCGGCGACGGTGGTGAATCCATCAATGTTTTCGTTCACCCATGCATCATCAAGATCGGCAACAACAAGCTCTTGGACCGAGTTCAAAGTCACAGCAAAGTCGGCAGCTTCTTGAGTCCCGGACGGTGTGTCGCTGAAAGTAAACGAGGCGCCAGCTGTTTTACCGATGAGTTCATCATCAAATGACGGCGCAACCCACTTCTTTCCAATTTCGTATGACCAATCATCAACTGCGAGACCGACAACGGGCTGGCCATCGCGTGAACCGACAAGATCAACAACAACAAAGTCGCCATCTTTGGCGGCACGATCGATGGTGGTCAACTTGCCCAAGCGGCGGCGCTCGGTGTCGAGTACATCGTCTACTTCTTGATCGGAAACATCGATTGCTGGCACTTCAACACGCAATCCGCCGTAGCCGGGGAGCGTGATGACGGGACGGATCTCACACGTGGCGTCAAAGGACACGGGGCCAGACTCTTGACCGCCCACGATGTCAATTTCGGGAGTCGCAATAATGTCGACATTGTGCTCGCGCACGGCCCGTCCCAAATATTGCGGAACCGCGTCGCGCAAAGCTTGTTCGCGAGCAGCGCCAATGCCGATGCGGGCCTCCAAAACTTTGCGAGGGGCTTTACCTGCACGGAAGCCCGGCAAGCGGACCTCTTGAGCGATCTTGGCAAAAGCGGCGTCTATGTCAGTGGCAAAGTCGGCCTCATCCACAAGGATCGAGAGCTTGACTTTGTTGCCTTCGAGGGTTTCACATGTCGTCTTCACAGAGAGCCGAGTGTATCGGCGAGGTGGCACCGAGGACCCACGAAGAGACAGGATTGATGTATGTTGGAGAACACACCCCAGTGAAGTCAGGAAGATGTTATGAAGTCGCCGTTTAAGCCCATCTGGAAGCCCCATGCCTTGGCCACTCCCCATGCGGAGCAGATCGCCCTACGTATCAAAGACAAGGTAGTTGCGACCACTCAATTAGCCGATGTCCCAGCCGGCACCGAGGGCAGAGTGCTTCTTGCCAATGGCTTTAACTGGCAGCGTTACCGCATTCTTTTCAACAATGGCATCGAACTTGGCGATCTTGACGCCCGCCATATTGCCCCAATCGGCCGGGCTGCCAAGCGCATTGCCAAGACCGAATCACGGGCCTAAAACTGTTTGGTACGTTCACCGAACTCTTTGCGTCGGCTGAGCACCGTCACGCAATAACTGCCGACAAGTCTTTTCATTGATACTTGACAAGTGACCTGGAGAAAGTGGCAGTAGACCGCCAATTTCCCCTAGTCTGTGGGCATGTCACCGTCTTCGAGCGCCGCCACCACAATCTCTCTTGACGGGCGGCGCGAGCGAGGCGCTCGTAACAAAGAGGCTGTTGTGTCAGCACTACTTGAGCTCTACAGCCAAGGCGAGGTTCAACCCCCCGCTGCTCGTATCGCCGAAATGGCTGGTGTTTCTGAACGTTCGGTATTCCGCTACTTCGACGACATGGAAGACCTTGCAAGTTGCGCTATTACCGTTCAATGGGATCGTATTCGTGACCTGTACGAAACTCTCGATAGTTCGGGCAATCTCACGCAAAGAATTAACTCAATCATTGACCACCGCCTGAAGTTGTACGACAAAGTTGGCAATGTCATGCGTGTCGCTGTTGTTGCCGCGTACAAATCTCAAGTTGTTGCGCTGGCAGTGAAAGAACGTCGACTCATCATGGGTCGGCGAGCATTGCAACAATTTGAAAATGAATTGAAGACAGCACGCGATGTGGAGAATAAGGAACGCATCCTTGATTACACACTGTCTTTAGAAAACATCATCTATCTCAAAGAAGCACTCGGGCTCTCGCATAACAAGGTTCGCGAAACTTTGACTGTGGCTATTCAGTCACTCTTCGATAGTTAATCTACGACAGATACTCAAACTTGCGACGCCAATCGTCAAGGGCCATATCTAATTGAACTGGGGCAACTGGCGGAGAAATGAGATATCCCTGGGCGGCGTCACAACCTAGATCACGTACCATGCGGAATTGATCAGCAGTTTCAACCCCTTCGGCAACTACTTGAAGTTGCAATGAGTGGCCCACATCGATCCCCGATCGCACCATCGGGTCGGGTTCAGCAGCGTTGATATCGAGACGATTGACCATGGCACGGTCAATTTTTAGTTCGGTGAAAGGTGCAACGAGCAAACGTTCGTAGTTACTCGTTCCGGTGCCGAAGTCATCAACCGAAAGTTTGAATCCCGCAATTCGTAAACGAGTCAAAATTGATAATGCCGGAGCAACATCGGTGATTGGTGCCGTTTCGGTGACTTCAAAAGTCCAGCGTTCGGCCGGCGCCGCTTCAAGCAAGATCTTTTGCGCACGTCGGGGCAACTCTTCATCATCTAAATCCAAAACCGAGATATTGATTGAGACATCCGGCATCGAGGCCAATGCTCGATAGCGCTTGCGATCACGCGATGCCATCGACATCACGATGTCAAGCAGTTCGCCAGTTCGACCCTCTTGCTCGATCAATGCAACAAAGATTCCTGGCGAAACATCACCATGTTCGGGATGGCGCCAACGCACGAGCGCTTCGACACCCAAAGGTTCACCAGTACGTGTGGAAACTTTGGGCTGATATGCCAATTGCAGATAGTCGGGTTGCAATAGCAAGTTGGCATCAATGATGACTTTGGGTCCAGTTGGGTCGACGCCCATTTCAGAAACCTGCGACAGTTCGAGCATGGCTGTTTTTAAAACATCGAGCGAGAAGGGTTTCGCGAAAGTGCCAAGTACCCGCAGCTTGTGCATTTCAGCAATACGACCTGCCGTATCGAGTAAAGACTGGTCGGCACCACTCACCAAGATCACCGGCATTCCTCGGTGTGTTGCACCAAGTTTGCTCATTACTTCAATGCCATCCATTTCGCCGAGCGACAAATCGAGAACCACCAGATCAAAGCGCCCAACAATCGCGGCTTCAATCTCGTGGGGAGTGCTGGCCGATGTTGCGTCGAATCCTGCCGACTCGGCAACCGCAACAATCAATTCGCAGATTGCTGCTTCATCATCAATAACGAGGACCTTGGGCGTATCACTCATGATTGATCACCACCTTCAATACTCTGTGCGCTATCACTATCTCGCTCTTCAGCAATCAAAGGCGACAGTGCGTTATACAAGTCTTCACGAGAAAAAGGCTTTGCCAAAGTTCGTTCGCCCTGTTCTTGCAATTCTTTCATACTCGCCGAGTACCCGGTCATAAAGATCACCGCAAGATCGGGCACAATGGCGACGGCAAGACGCGCTAATTGAATGCCGTCCATTTCTTCGCCAAAGTTGGCATCAGAAACTAAGACATCGGGTTCGAAAGTTTCAATCAGTTCGAGCGCCGCTTTAGGTGACGTTTCAAATCGAGCGTCGACACCCATATCGATCAACCACGATGCCACCATTTCGGCAAGAGACTGTTCATCATCGGCGACAACAACTCGTCGGCCTGAGCGCCGCTGAACTGCCCGTTCATCGGCCTTGACCAAACCTGAGTGAATAGGCAAGCTCAAGGTCACTGTTGTGCCAACTCCGAGGCGGCTCTTTAAGTACGCAGTGCCACCACTTTGTTTCGCAAATGCATAGACCGTGGCCAACCCAAGACCGGTGCCGCTGCCCGCCCGCTTAGTTGTGAAAAACGGTTCAAAGGCGCGAGCAACAACGTCTGCTGGCATACCCTTGCCGTCGTCAGCCACTGAGAGTTCTAACGTTTGCGTTTCAGCAACTTGACGAGCAGAAATTTTCAAAGTTCCGGTCGGACCCATCGCATCACGCGAGTTGAAGGTGAGATTCAAAATGCAACTAGATAGTCGACCCGCATCAACCATCAGCTGCACTGTGGGGTCGGGTATGTCGACCTCGACTTGACGCCCTGCTCCGAGTGCTTGCCTCATCAATGGCAAGAGTCCTTTCACCAGATCGGACAAGGTAACGGCACTCTCTTCAAGAGGCTGACTTCGAGCGACTGCGAGAAGCGACTTGGTGATCTCGGCGCCTCGTTCAACGGCTGACATTGAGCGCGACACAAACTTGGATAATTTCTCATCGTTTGCAATGGTCTCGTTCATCGCCATCAACTGCAGATTGCCAAGCGTGACGAAGAGCAGGTTATTGAAGTCGTGAGCCAACCCACCGGCCAATGCGCCGAGTGATTCCATACGTTCAGACTGCGACGATCGCATTGCCAAACTACGACGCTCGGTTGAATCGGTTGCATGCAGAAAGCCCACGCGATCGTTCGACATTCCGTGAATGGGATAAGCCTCAATTTCAACGATACGCATCGAACTATCAAGATCATCTTCACCCAGTTCGGCACGCGCCACCTCACCGTTCAACGCTTGCTGCAAAGCATCGATGACGAGTCGCGCTCTACCTGAATCGGGAGTTAACCCAAAGATCGCCGTGACATCCAAGCCTGGAATAGCGCCCGGGAATTCATCACGCACTTCTTGGTTGGCTGCGAGCACCTTCAGAGATTCATCGAATACAACTGATTTCCCTGGCGTGGCGTCAAGTGCTGCCTCGAGCAACAATTCGCGACGACGACGTTCGAGGAACAACCGATACTGAGCGTTTGCGCCCTGCATGAGAACCAAAAGCATTGCAAGACCAAAAATTACTTCGATGCCCAACACGAGTAAAGTCGATCGATCTTCAACTCCAAAATTCTTCATGGGGCTTGCAGTGAATCGCAACCGCAAGTCACTAATCACCCCGTCGCTCGTCACTGATTGAGCGGGCTGCGCATCAGGTTCGCCCTCAAGCCACACAGATTCAACAACAGAATTGGAAGATGCGGGGAGAACCTGACCGATTTCAATACGCACATCACTCACCAGCCCACTAAAGGCCGATATCCCGGAACGTAAAAGTTCGGGGATCGAATAAGCAACAACGACATACTGTTGAGTTTCAGAAGTTGGCGAACCCGACTTGATCCGAACAGCGAAGTAAATATTCGGTTCAGCGGTTGAACCCGATAAAGCAATGTCTTCTATCCCGAGCAATTGAACATCGCTCTTCTCATCTGCAATCAATTCTGCACTGTCAAGTTTACCAACAGAAGTGTTGAACGATCTAACACTTGGAGATTCCAGCCGACTCAATGATTGATCGACCGACAATGACCCGCTCTCATCAATGTTCACGAGTGCGGCAACTGAAATTTCTACTTGACCAAGCACCAGAGTCTGCATCTGCTCTTCAAACCGACTCGGCTCTTGGCTGATCACTGCGTCAGATGCCTCGACCTGGAGACTCAACATCGACAGTTGCTCGGCAGTTGACTCGAGGAATCCCGTTTGTGAGGCTTCGGCGACAAACGTCAAATTGTCTTCGTCCTGGCGTTCCCATACTTGACGAGTGATTTCAACAGCAACCAAAGTCATCATCACAATGACGAGCGGAGCTAAGAGTTCAGCTGCCAAAGACTTGTCATACCGAAACCAATTTGATCCTTGACGAGAGGCAATGATCGCGGCGATAACTGCCGCTATCGCTATCCCGATGCTTTGGCTGACGGTTGACATCGCAACATCAGAATCAATCCACGAGACCACGAGAGTCTCGAGCGATCCACCAACTACTGCGAGTACCGCCACCCCCATCAAGAATCGCCAGATGCGGGTCGCAGGCTTCACCGACCCAACACGTGAAACGGTTCGCTCGACGACCGCAAACAAAGCCAGAGTTTCAACAATCGCTAATGCCGCGGTTGCGAGTAACGATCCAGTTCGCCCGTCAACAACAGAATGATCCGATGAGGTGCCCATCAATAGATAGGCACTTCCCAGACCAATAAGACCAGATATGAGTGCACCTCGACCCCAGAAAAATCCCGCCGAAACCACAACGACCATTGAAAAACGCACATCAAGGACCGCCGTCACCGTCGACCAGGCGGCCGCGACCGAGAACGCAAAGGTGACGAGGAAGCGCACGAATGGGGTTCTCATCGCTTGGGCGCACCGATCATGGGAGGAAGGACAACAATTTGCTCGATATCTGATCGTACGCCGAGACAAGTCTTTGACGAGACCATTTCCGCAGGTGACACGAGGTACAATTTTGCTTCTCGGGGAGTAGCGCAGTTGGTAGCGCACCTGCTTTGGGAGCAGGAGGCCGGGAGTTCGAGTCTCCTCTCCCCGACCAATTCATTTCTCACAGCGTCTATGTGCCGTTCGGTGGCAGACCCGTGACGTGTATATGTCAATGTTGGGCATGAGCATCTCCGACATCTCCATCAATACTCTGTCTGGTCAACCCACGTCGCTTGGCGGCCTTGGCGCCAAAGTCATGTTGGTTGTCAACGTCGCCAGCAAGTGCGGCTTGACCCCGCAGTACACCGGCCTCGAGGCATTGCACGAAAAGTACGCTGCCCAAGGCTTCAGCGTTGTCGGTGTTCCGTGTAATCAGTTCATGGGACAAGAACCGGGCACCGCAGATGAAATCGCGACTTTCTGTTCAGCCACCTACGGCGTGACCTTCCCACTGCTCGAAAAGATTGACGTCAATGGCGACAACCAACACGCGATCTATCAGCAACTCAATGCCGTCGCCGATGCCGAAGGCGTGAACGGTGACATTCGGTGGAACTTTGAGAAGTTCTTAGTGAGTGGTTCGGGCGAAATTCTCGGTCGCTTCAGTCCGATGATCACCCCAGAAGACCCAGCACTCGTGAGTGCGATTGAGTCACACCTGAAATAACTTCCCGGATGTAATTGCGGGGTTTAGTTTCACCTAGTCGTGAATCCAAACTTTGGCACCGTTGGGCAATAAGTTTTCTAACCAAATCAAGTCCATCACTGGGTTTGCCACGCGAATACAACCGTGCGATGCCGGGTACGCCGGAATACTGCGCGAACCGTGCACCGCGATTCCACCGACGACAAACTTCGGGCGATACAGACTTCCGAGGTTTCCCTCGTAGACCTTTTCGTCACGCTCTTTGTAAATCTTGAAGTTGCCAACTGGAGTAATTGCCACACCAGAGACTCGACCGTTTGACAGTTGGTCTTCTTCGTCGTAGTCCTTGCCATTGCCAGTTGACACATTGAACGTGTAGACAACCTTGCCCTCGCGGACGACGAACGCTATTTGCTTGGCCTTATCTATTTCAAAGAAATCACCCGTCGTTCGACCAGCGACTGGCTTGCATTGAGTGGTATTCAAAAATGCGGCGGTCGTTGCATCCGCGACTGATGTCGCAGTGAGACCAGTCCATTTCTGAAAAGCCATAACGGCCTGTTTGGTGGACAATCCGTATTCGCCGTCGATGCCTGCGTTCCAAAAACCCAGTTCAAGCAATCGCAATTGCAGGCGCTTCACTGCATCGGGTCCAGAACCAGTGCGAATTGGCCCAACTGGCCATGCAGCAACACCCACGCAACCAGTTGTTGTCGCTTGCACCACATTGTTACGAACAGAATAGGAGGCTATTTGTGGAGTGCC
>CAMDER010000032.1 GCA_945896935.1 Bifidobacterium breve
CCGTGGAAAAATGCCGCATTGTCAGGTTGGATTCTCGATCCCGATCGCAAAAAAATGTCAAAGTCAAAGGGCAACGTCGTCACCCCCGTCGACTTGTTTGAAAAGTTTGGCTCTGATGCCGTGCGTTATTGGGCAGCATCAGCTCGACCCGGAATTGACACTGCGTTCAGCGAAGACCAAATGAAAGTTGGCAAGAAGTTGGCAACCAAGTTGCTTAATGCCACCAAGTTTGTTTTAACTTTCCCGCAACCCGATGTTGACGCGAAGCCCACTCATCCCGTTGATCTAGCGATGTTGGCACGCGTTGGTGAAACTATTCGCGAAGCAACAGTGGCTTTTGATCAGTACGACTATGCGCGCGCACTTGAACGAACCGAAGCCATGTTCTGGTGGTTCTGCGACGACTACGTCGAACTCGTCAAGGGCCGCGTGTACAACAGCCAAGGCGCCGACGCATCAGGCTCTGCCATCAGCGCCTTGCGACTTGCCTTATCGGCGCTACAACGTCTCTTGGCCCCCTTTATGCCTTTCACAACCGAGACCGTGTGGCGTTGGTGGCAAAACAGTTCGGTGCACACCGCGACCTGGCCAACTGTGGCCGAACTTGGCCCCATCGGAGACGGCACCATCCTTGACCTGATCGGTGAGATCTTGAGCCAGGTGCGCCGCGCCAAAACTGACGCCAAGACCTCGCAGAAGACTGCCGTGACTGAGGCCACGGTTTCGGCAAACAACATTGTTTTGGCTGCCTTTGAATTGGGTCGCGGTGACCTCAGCGACGCCGGAAGCGTTCGTTCATGGGTCACCGTCACGAGCACCGGCGAAACAACAGTCTCGGCAGTTCTCGCACCCCCTGAACCCGCTTCCTGAAAGACGGCACACTGAAAGACAAGAGCCTGAAAGACAAGAGCCTGAAAGACAAGAGCCTGAAAGACAAGAGCCTGAAAGACAAGAGTTAGCCAAGACGGGTAGTTTGTACCTTCTGTGACGGACTCTGTAGAACCCGGCGAACAGTCGCCAGGCACCGACCCCCAACTTGAGGATGACACCCTGACGGGACTTCCTCGTTTGACCGCCGAACCGTTACGTCAGCGTCATCGCTCGTGGCCGCAACGTTTGGTTTTGACATTCAACTCGCTCTTGGTTGTCGCATGTTTAGCAACTGCAGTCACCGTTTACTACGGCAATGAGAAAGCCAACGATCGGAAAGTCGTCTCGATTCTCGGGGCCGAAGGCGGACCGACACTCACAATGCCGACCACGACAGCCCCAATTGATCCAGCGACTGGCGAGCCGGTTATTACTGATCCGCCCGTTCCAGTTGATCTCACCGCCAAGAACTTCTTGATTACTGGTAGCGATAACGGAGCATGTGTCGATCCAAATTCGCCGTACGCCTCAGCCTTCGGAGATCGCAACGGCTTGGGCGAGCGTGCCGACACCATCATGATTCTGCGACTCGACCCTAAGACCAATGCCGCAGCAGTTTTGTCGTTTCCTCGTGACCTATGGGTGCGTATCAACGGCAAGAAGACTCAGGGTCGTATCAACAGTGCTTTCAATCGTGATGATCCAAATCCACTCATCGTTACCATCTTCGACAACTTCGGTATCTTGGTCGATCACTATGTCAACATCGACTTCTGCGCTTTCAAGGAAATTGTTGATGCCGTTGGTGGAGTGCGAGTTCCCTTCGCAACACCGGTACGCGACAAGAACTCAAACTTATTGATTGAGGCCGCTGGTTGTCACACTTTTGCTGGCGAAGAAGGTTTGGCTTACGTGCGTTCACGCCACTTCCGCTATTACGACGCCAAGACAAAAAAGTGGATTGAAGATCCAGCCGCCGATCGTGGTCGAATCTCGCGCCAACAAGACTTCTTGCGTCGAGCCATCCAAAAAGCCCTCGACAAATCGGCGGGAAATCCAACGATTGCTAAAGATCTGATTGATGCCGCCTTGACCTTTGTCATTCTCGATGCCAACCTCACCACTGGCAGGTTGCTCGAGTTAGCGAATGCTATGAAGAACCTTGATCCGTCGACCATGAAGACCTATCAGGTTGAAGGTACAGGAAAAATGGTGGGCGAACTGGCCGTTATTGAACCGCGCATTAAGACCGACAACATGAAAGCAGTCTTGGCGGTCTTCCAGGGTCGTGCACGTTTGGTCGATGCACCTGAGCAAATCTTTGAAGTACCAACGACAACTGTTGCACCGACGACCACTGTGGCGACTGCAACCACCACCGCAACCACCCCTGTAAGCACCGCGGTTGGCGAAACTGTTCCGCCAACGACGAAGGCCCCAAAGACCACAACGACGACCAGCACCACACCCACAACATTGGTGCCGGTGTATGTCGAGTCAAACAGTGTCGGTGTCTTACCGACCAACGACCCTTCCTGCCGCTGAACAAACGCCGAATTCAGACCGAGATAATCTCGACCAGCCCCACAATCGCGGAAAAGTCCTGAGGATTTCTCGTGTACAGCGGCATGCGATGAGACATCGCGGTAGCAGCAATCATTAAGTCAAGCGCTCTGGATCCGCGGGCTTTATTCCCCTGTTTATAAACGCTCGCGTATAGCCGCCCAAACGCTCGGGCTGCCTCGGTATCAAAAGGCAACGGGTCCAACGAAGCTTCAACTCGTTGGAGTAAATCCTGACGCCGAGCTCGCTCCTCTGCATCCAAAGTTGCATGTGGCCCAGCAGCCAACTCCGCCATCGTGATTGCACTCACCGCAAATTCGTTCGGCAATAAGTCGCGTTGTATTCGAGTGAGATCAATGATGACGGATGTATCGAGAACTCCTACATGCAGTTGCTGATCAAGCACGTGGCGTAACATCTTCGTCGAGCACTGAATCAAGATCAGAGCGAAATCTCACAGCGTCAATCACCGGAGCATTTTGCATAGTTGCAAGAAAATGATCCACGGATACAAATCGTTGTCTACGAAGAGGCGTCAACTCTCCAACACTTTGACCATTCCGAGTAATGATGAAACTTTCGCCCAGATCAAGACGCCGCATGATTTCGGCTGAATCGTTCCTGAACTCTCTTTGAGAAATAACTTGTGCCATAAATCAAGTGTAGCACTCAGTGCTACACATCCACCGCTGGGTTTTAGTCGCCGAGAACAGTTTGCAGTGCTGACGGAATATCGCTTGGGCCATCAATGCAGGCAATACGTGCACCTACTTGCGATGCCAACACCCTGGCCTCGGCGTCATCGCCTAACGGCGCCAAAATAACAACCTCATCGAGTGCCCTCGCTGCTGCCTGCACATCACCTTCAACGGTGGCACGGCAATCACTCAAGATCACGGTGATTCGCCGACCAGCGTGTGTGCGTGACAACTGATCACCAGCAGCAAGTAATGCTCCAGCTAAATCGGTCGTACCAAAACCACGCAATGCCAGCACATCATTCACAACTTGTTCGCCAGACTTCGTTGACGTTTGACCTTTTGCGACAACAACATCTTTTCCAAAAGCAATCACGCTGTAGTCCTCGGGACTACGCCAAGCAACGGCTGCAGCAGCCATCGCAGAAGTTGCAAGTGGCTTGCCACCCATTGATCCGCTTCGATCAACTAAAAGTGCAATCGCGGTTCCGGGCTTGACCCAACTGCGAACTTTCAAACCTTCTGGATCAATTGCTTGTCGCGAAGCACGAGCGTCAAGAATTGCGTCCATTGACGCATCAAGATCGATATCGCCGGCATCGGGTCGATATGGACGCGTTGCCATCTTGCCGATTCCACGTGGTGACACTGGGCCACGTTTCGAAACATCTAAAAACAAACGGCCGGCCAAACGCTTGGCGAGATCACGTAATTTCTGATCGGTTGCGCCCGTCAGGTCGGCGAGCAACGCCAACATCGCATCAGGATCTTCTTCAAGGCCTTCTTCAACTGCAGTCTCATCAAGTTCACCAACTTCAGGTGACACTTGTTCAAATTGCGGATTACGTGACAACTCACGTCGCGACAAAGTTTTCTTTGATGCTTCATTCACTGCCTCATCGGCAGCGGCACCTTCTTTGGCTAGTGGGTCGCCCCCACCGGGGCGTTCGCTTTTCCCGATTCACCTTGCGGAGCTGGGGCAAACACCTCATTCCATAATTCGGTGATGATGTCTTCGGCAGTTCGCACACTTCCTTCACGAACGCGCACACGACCCGACAAGGCAACAAGTGCTGCATCAAGCCCGACTCCCGCATCAAGAACCGTCAGCGAACGAACGCTAGCGAGCGACACAGTCACCGCAGCCATGTCAATTGCTCCACGTACTGAAGATCCAACACGTAGATCGCTGTGAGTACGTGTGCGACGAACAAGTTCAACAACTTTGTCGAGCCAACCATCGGGAAGGTTCTTCGTACCCCGTCCAGCAATGCGCTGTTCGACTTCGGCATTTTGATAGCCGACCGATACCCGGCACACGCGGTCATAAATTGCCCCAGAAATACGCGCAGTTCCGACGGCATCAAATGGATTCATCGCTGCCACCAAACGGAAACCAGATGCTGCAGCAACTCGGCCGTAGCGCGGAACGTTTAGTTCACCTTCGCTCATAACTGTGATTAAAACATTCAATGTTTCTTCGGGAATGCGATTGATTTCTTCGACGTACAGCAGCGAACCATCCCGCATCGCTGTCGCCAACGGGCCATCAACAAACACATCGGGTTCATAACCATCAGTCAGTACTCGTGCTGGATCAAAGTGACCGACAAGTCGTGCTGGAGTCAGTTCGGCATTGCCTTCTACGAAAACGAAACCGATGCCCAGCCCTTCGGCCACCGCACGCAACAGCGTGCTCTTGCCAGTTCCTGGAGGTCCTTCAAGCAGAACATGCCTATCAGCATCAAGTGCTGCGACTACTAGTTCAACTTCACGTCGTCGCCCGATGACGGTGTCATCGAGCGACGCGATCAGATCACGACGAGAAGATTGAGTCATTGATTAATGACAATCAGGCGTTGACAATGACGCCACGAAGGTTCGTGCCGTCACGCATAGCTTCGTAACCCTCGTTGATATCTTCAAGCTTGTAGGTCTTGGTGATGAGTTCATCAAGCATCAACTGACCAGCACGGTACATATCGAGTAGCGCTGGGATATCAGCACGTGGGTTCAACGAACCAAAGATGGTTCCCTTGATTTCTTTGTTCCACATCGCCAAGTTGAACAAGTTGATGTTGGCAGTTTCACTTGTCATCGGTGAAATTGCGGTCACAACAACCGTGCTTCCCTTGCCAGCCAAGTTCATTGCCTCGCCCATCATTTCGCCGTGCAACACGCCTGGGGTCATGATGACACGGTCGGCCATTTGGCCATACGTCATTTCCATGACCGACATCATCGCGTCAGCCATCGATGGGAATGTGTGCGTCGCACCGAATTCCATGGCCTTTTCACGCTTGAACTCAACTGGATCAATGGCGATGATGCGCTTGGCACCAGCCATACGAGCACCTTGCACTGCATTCATACCAATGCCACCGATTCCGACGACAACAACGGTGTCACCAGGCTGCGTACCGGCGCGATTTGCTGCTGATCCCCAACCGGTTGCCACACCACATGACACGAGTGCGACACACTCAAGCGGGATGTCCTTTTCAACCTTGATGATCGACTGCTCGCTCACACATGCGAACTCAGAGAATGTTCCAACCTTGGCCATCAACGTGATGGGCTGACCATTCACGAAGTGACGGTGAGTGTCATCGGTGATCATGCCGCCAACAAATGTCTTAGCTCCGTTGTCGCACAAGTTCTGACGACCCGTGCTGCAGTAACGACAACGTCCGCACGACGGAACGAACGAAGCCGATACGTGATCGCCAACTTCAACGCTCGTGACACCAGGACCGACTTCAACAACAACGCCAGCACCTTCGTGACCACCAATGATGGGGAAGAAACTTTCGATACCCATGAGGGGCCAGAACTCTTCGGGCGGAACCATGTCGCCAGTAACCAAGTGTTCATCGCTATGGCACAAACCTGCGGCGCGCCAGTGGACAATCACTTCACCGGTCTTGGGCGGGTGGATTTCGATTTCCTCGATCTTCCACTGCTGATTCAAGCCCCACAAGACGGCGGCCTTTGACTTACGGATTCCAGACATGGCGGTCTCCCCTTCGTGGCACGACCTTCGCGCCTACAAACGGAACGCTACTCGCCGAGAACCTCAGGGCTCTAGGCGAGTCACGCCAGATTTCACTCGTAAACGAGAACTCCACGAATGTTTTCGCCCGCCCGCATGGCTGCGTAACCATCGTTGACGCCGTCCAGCGAATAGGTGCGGGTGACCAGACCATCGAGGTCAAGTTGACCCTCGCGATATAGCCCAGCCAACTTCGGGATGTCGGCACGGGGATTACCCGAACCAAACAACGAGCCAACAACTTGCTTTTCCATCAAAGTGACATCAAGCAGGTTCATGGTGACGCCCATTTCCATCGCTGGGTGAATGTTCGTGACGACCACGCGACCGCGCTTTGATGCCAAGGCCATGGCTTCAGCCATCAGGGCCCCGGATCCGACGCCCATGGTCAAAATGACCTTGTTGGCCATCGTTCCCCAGGTGACTTCTTGGAGCAGTGCGACCGCATCAGTCATTGAGGCAGCAGTGTGTGTGGCGCCAAATTCCATGGCCTTTTCGCGCTTGAACTCAACCGGATCAATTGCGATGATGCGCTTGGCGCCAGCCAAACGAGCACCCTGAATGGCGTTGGCACCAATTCCGCCAACACCCACAACGGCGACAGTGTCACCGGGCTTCACTTCGGCCGCGTACACCGCCGAACCCCAGCCCGTCACAACGCCACAGCCCAAGAGGCACACCTTGTCGAAAGGTAGATCGTCGTCAACCTTGATGCAACTGGCTTCGTTCACCACGGTGTGATGAGCGAAGGTTCCGAGCAAGCACATCAGGCCCAGTTCTTGACCACGAGCGTGGTGACGTGAACCGCCATCAGTGATCTGGCGTCCGCCACCCATCAGTGCACCGAGGTCGCACAGGTTCTGATGACCAGTTGAACAGCTCGGGCAACGACCACATGACGGGATGAAGCCAAAAACCACATGGTCGCCCGGGGCGAGCCAGCTGACGCCTTCGCCGACTTTGCGAACGATGCCAGCACCTTCGTGGCCACCGATAATCGGTAGCGCAAAAGGCAGGTCACCGGTCATGAGGTGCTCGTCGCTATGGCACATTCCTGATGCCTTCATTTCGACGAGTACTTCGCCAGCTTTGGGATCGTCGAGTTCGATCTCTTCGACGCTCCATGGCGTGTTGGTTTCCCACAAAATTGCGGCCTTCGACTTCATGTGCACCCCCGGGATTAGGTGGTCATCAGTTTGATGACCTGAATAGATATCCATATTAGATCAAGCGAACGGTAGTCGCTCCCAAGCCAGAGCGTTGTACGCTTCTAGGCATGGAAAGCCCGATTGCCACCGCAGATACTTCTGTCGTTGAAGAGTCCCCCGTCGCCCAGGTCGTTGGTGACATGGTTGGTGACATGGTTGCCGACATAGTTGCCGACACACCCGCTATCGAAGCTGAACTGCTCATCGAGGAAATCTCCATCGATGGCATGTGCGGCGTCTACTGAGCCCCGCTTTCACGGCAACCGAGACCGCCATGTCTGTCGTTCTCGAGTCAGTTCTCGAAATCCATCCACAGGTCGCAGTGCGTCCCGAAACTTTTGGAGCTCTTGCGTACCACTACGGCAATCGCCGATTGATTTTCTTGAAGCACCCAGACGTTGTCACGGTCGTTCAAGCCTTGAATGATCACCCCGATGTGCAATCTACTTTGAGTGCCTGTGGGGTTACTCAAGATCGTTGGCCGTCATTTATTGCAGCATTGTCATCGCTCGAAACTTCGGAGGTTGTGCGTGAGCGCCAAATCGCTAGTTGAAGAAATGAAGCGCGGTCTTGATGCGCCAATTTGTCTGACCTGGGAACTGACGTATGCCTGCAACTTGCAGTGCGTGCACTGTTTGTCTTCAAGTGGTCAGCGTGATGAGCGCGAGCTTTCAACCGCAGAAGCAAAAAAGATTCTCGACGATTTACGAGACTTGCAAGTGTTCTATATCAATATCGGTGGCGGCGAACCAATGGTGCGCCGTGATTTCTTTGAACTGCTCGAGTACTCAATTGCTAATGGCATCGGCGTGAAGTTCAGTACCAACGGCGCATTCATTGATACAGAAAAAGCACAGCGCTTGGCAGCAATGGATTACCTCGATATCCAGATCAGCCTCGATGGTATTGATGCAGCAACGAATGACGCCGTGCGCGGTGAAGGTTCATACGACATGGCCATTCGTGCCATGGAAAATCTGAAGGCTGCCAACTTTGGTCAATTCAAAATTTCAGTCGTGGTGACCCGCCATAACGTTTCACAACTCGATCAATTCAAAGCACTCGCCGATCACTACGGTGCACAGTTGCGTATCACGCGTTTGCGCCCCGCGGGTCGTGGTGCCGATACCTGGCACGAACTTCACCCGACCAATGCACAGCAGCGCGAGATCTATAACTGGTTGTTGAAGCACGGCGAAAATGTATTGACAGGTGACTCGTTCTTCCACCTCAATGCACTTGGTGAATCACTGCCTGGTCTCAATATGTGTGGAGCCGGCCGCGTCGTGTGTCTCATCGACCCCATCGGCGATGTGTACGCCTGCCCATTTGTGATTCATGACGAATTCAAAGCTGGAAATGTGCGCGACGAGGGTGGCTTTGGCAAAGTTTGGAAAGAAAGCGATTTGTTCTTGTCGTTGCGTGAGCCACAATCGGCTGGCGCCTGTGCTTCGTGTGGTGCATTTGATGCTTGCCAAGGTGGATGCATGGCTGCCAAGTTCTTTACCGGACTTCCGCTTGACGGACCTGATCCCGAATGTGTGGGCGGCGATGCCGATGAGGCGCTGGCGATTATTTCGCGCGGCTCAGAGCCCAAACCGAGCATGGATCATTCAAAACCCGTCACTCTGACGCGCAAGAAGCTTTCGGTTTCTGCTTCGCATTAAATACCTGGTTGATGCCTATTGCGGCCAACACGATTAACCCGACTTCAGCAGGTAATCGAAAACGTACATACGCATTAGCAACCATTGCAACGACCACAATGACGGGCAATAAAGCTAACAGAGTCCAACGATCACTTCGGTTTGACACATTTCGCCAACCAATAGCGGCGGCTACTGCAATGAACCAAAACTGAATGACACCGAGGAGTGACACCCAAGTCGGACGACCTTCAGAGGCACCAGCGTTACTGTTTGATCCGATGAAACCGACGCTTAAAACGCGCGCTATGCGTGCTGCTGCGACAACTGGATAACGAGTGATGTGATCGCGCCAGTATGACAAACCATCGTGGCGCATCAGAGTTGACGCCTGTGAAGCATCGGCATCTTTCGGAATTGAAGTTTCATATGCACACCAGATGTCCCAACTACCGATGTCGTTGTAATACGTCGAGTCACAATTTGCCCCGGCCAAAGTCAAACCATCGTTAGTCGATATGTATACCGAGTCTGAGAAGCGCGATTGATTCCAGATAACCCATGGAGCGATGACGATGAGCGATGCAATCAAAACAATCGCCGCACTCTTCAGACGCTGCTTGACATCTTCTGCACGATGAACTCCGATAATGAAAAACACCACCAACACAGTCACCAACAGCAACTCTGGCCGAGTCAGTGCAAGTAGACCTGAAGTTGCACCTAGTCCGACCAAATACTTTCTATGGTGTTGCCGACGATAAATCAGAGCCATGAGCATCGTGATTGCAAGCAAGAAGAAAGTGGGAGTCTCGGCCATGACGAGTCCGTCGTTTACCCAAATATTCGCGTAAACCGCAGTGATAACGGCTGCAAAAAGTCCGACTCGTTCGCCCGCGAGCAACCTGCCGATCATTGCCACAACAACTATCGAGGCAACTCCGATCACGACCATCGTGAGCCGCTGAGCCGTGATGAACGAGCCTGAAGATTTAGTGAGCCAGGTTACGGGCGTCAAGAGAAGCGATGTGAGTGGTGGGTGGTCGGCCGCCGGCATACCTTGCGCAAATGGTTGCTCGAACCATCCTCCTCGCGCATTGGTCAGAGCCTGAGCCGAGTAGTACAACTGGTCGCCCACCGGCTCATCAAAACGTGTGATACCGAGCACGAAAGCCAGTCGGACTAATAAGCCAAATCCGGCGATCACTGACAATCGCGTCCACCACGATTGCCACATGCCTTTCATCAAGACGACGCTACCCATTTATGCCTGCCAGTAAATTCAAATTCATCGACTAAGAGTTTCCGATTTCATCCAAAATCGGCGAGACTGTCAGCGATGTCATTAGTTCAGCCGCTGTCGCTCGGTTCTCGAACCGCACCTAATCGTGTGATGTTCGGCCCTCATGTCACGAACTTGGGGAATGACGAACGTTCATTCTCGGCTGATCATGTCGCGTATTACGAACGTCGCGCCATTGCTGGTTGCGGTGTCATTGTTGTTGAAGGCGCGAGCGTTCATGTTAGTGACTGGCCATATGAACGTGCTCCCCTCGCCAGTCGTTGTGCTGATGGGTGGGCCAATATCGCCGAGGCCTGTCATCGCCATGGTGCGCTCGTCATTGCATCGCTCGATCACGCCGGAGGACAAGGCTCATCGGCGTATTCGCAACAACCGCTGTGGGCACCGTCACGTGTTCCCGAGGTGAACTCACGCGAAGTTCCAAAATGGATGGAACACGAAGACATTGTTGCGGTGATCGAGGGTTTTGGTGCAGCCACTCGCCTCGCTCTGAGCGCTGGTTGCGATGGCGTCGAAATCAATGCAGGTCAACATAGCTTGGTCCGCCAATTTTTATCAGGCCTCACTAATCAACGTGGCGACGAATACGCCGATCGTTTGTTGTTCGCCCGCCAAGTTATTCAGGCAATTAAGAGCGCAGCGCTTGCTGTGCGTGCTGATGCACTCGTTGGCCTGCGCTTGTCATGCGACGAACTTGCTCCATGGGCTGGCATCACTCCCGACATGGCACCCGATATTGCTCGCGAATTATGCGAACTCGGAATTGATTATGTCGTCGTGGTTCGTGGGTCAATTTTCTCGATAGAAAAGACTCGTCCAGATTTTCATGAACCAACTGGTTTCAATATTGATGTCTGTCGTTCTATTCGCTCTGTGCTACCTGCGCGTGTCGCAGTTTTCTTGCAAGGATCAATCGTTGATGTTGGTCAGGCCGAATGGGCAATTGGCGAGGGCGTGTGCGATGCAGTCGAGATGACTCGAGCACAAATTGCCGATCCCGATCTGGTGCAGAAAATCAGCAAAGATCAACAATCACAAATTCGCCCATGCATTCGTTGTAATCAAACTTGCCAAGTACGTGATGCCCGAAACCCCATTGTGACTTGTGTGGGTGAACCAACATCAGGCCACGAAATGCAAGATCCCGATTGGTATGTGTCTTCAATGTCGCCACAAACAGTCACGGTCGTCGGTGCAGGCGTCGCCGGGCTTGAAACTGCGCGCGTTGCTGCACTACGTGGCCACTCGGTAACGATCGTCGAAAAATCAGCAGCCACTGGCGGCATAGCAGCGTTTTCTGGGCCGGGCCAACCGTTGGTGGCTTGGCTCAATTCTGAAATCGACCGCCTGAAAGTACGCGTTGAACTTGGTCGCCAATTTGATGGGTCATCGTTGGGTGATTCGCAAGTTGTCATTCAAGCCACCGGTGCGCAACGTGGTGTCGCCGAATACGAAGTTGGTGTTGGCGCTGAAGTACTTGAAATCGCCGACGTTCGCCGTGGGGATTCTGTTCTTCCCGAAACTGGACTCGTCATTATTCTTGATCCAATCGGTGGACCAATCGGCGTGTCACTCGCCGAAGAACTCGGAGAGCGAGCAATCTTGGTGACCCAAGACAATATTGCTGGAAACGAATTGTCACGTACGGGCGATCTTGCCCCCGCAAATGTTCGACTTGCTCAACGCGGCGTGCACATTCAACGCCGAAGTGTGGTTCGTGCGGTTGAACAACGCGGAACAGACTTTGTCGTGCGCGTACAAGATCGCTTTTCGGGCGAAATGACCGAACTTGAATGTGCTGCTGTTGTTGATGCTGGTTTCAGATTGCCGACTGCGCCAATTGAAGGGACCATTCAAATAGGCGACTGTGTTGCACCGCGAACAATCCTTGAAGCAATTCTCGAAGCCCGTCGCGCTGCCCTCGCTATTTAATTCATTGGGCGCGAAAACACCCCGGAAACGAGGGTCTAATCGCCCAACACTGGGTGATGCCGTGCCGATTCAAAATCGCTGATATCAATCACTGCTGTAATCGGCATTCCAGGTCCAACTACTGCCGACAGAGCATTTCCACCACTCAATTTTTCGGGGAGTCCAGAAGTAAAGAGCACCAATCTTTCCCCTGGAAAAACTTCAGTCACAACTGCGGCCCGCCCAATAGCACGCCACAATAAATCACCACGCGATAAACCCGGTCTGACATTCGTCAGGCCACCTGCAATGTCAAACAATATTGATCGGCCATCGGGGCGAATCGCTTTTCCAGCAATTTCAAATCCAGTCAGAACTTTTTGACCCCACACGATCTTGTGAAAATGATTGAGCGTCAAAATTTCTTCAACGACATCGCGAATTGAACGTGTCTCAACATTGGTACGAGGTTCACCGTCTTTCGCAACACGTTGCAAGGCGCGATCAACATAATTCCCATCAGTATCAAACCCGACAAATGATCGCGACAGACGTGAAGCAGCAAGGGCGGTTGAACCAGATCCCATAAACGGGTCAAGAACGAGATCACCTTTAAACGAATATAAATCGATACAACGCTCAGCAAGAGTGACCGGGAACGGTGCGGGATGATTTACGCGCGTCGCGCTTTCGGGTTGAATCTCCCATACATCGATCGTGGCCTCAATGAACTCATCTGACGTTGACGTTGAAACTGATGGCAGCCCGCGTTTGGCACGTTTGGCTGGCACGATCGCTCGATCGAAACGACCCTTGCTCGCCATAATCAACCGTTCAGTCGTGTCGCGCAAGACCGGATTCGTCGGCGACCTAAACGAACCCCATGCACAACTGCCCGATGAGCCTCGTTGTTTCAGCCATACCACTTCGCCGCGCAATAAGTACCCAAGTTCGTCTTGCAAAATTGAGGTGATGTCAGACGCCAAAGAACGAAATGGCCTGCGGCCCAAATTGGCCACATTGACAACGATTCGCCCACCGGGTTCGAGCACCCGCTTACATTCAGCGAATACTTCAGTGAGCATTTCCAAATATTCGACATAATCGGCTGGAATATGCCCTTGGCCTAAGGCCTCTTCATAGGCCTTTCCCGCAAAATAGGGCGGTGACGTGACAACAAGACCGACTGAATTGTTCGGGATTCGTGACATATCTCGCGAATCGCCCACAAAGATCTGATTTCGAACAGGGTCGACCGTGAGCGGATCGGCCAATGTCTCGTCTGCCGATATATCTGGTGTCCGAAAGCGTGAATAAAAGGCCGTCGCATCGTGACCTTCACGTTTCGATGCACC
>CAMDER010000033.1 GCA_945896935.1 Bifidobacterium breve
AAAACGAATCGCTTAGATGGCAACGAAGATGTATCTCTGATTGAGGCCTATGCACCCGATCGTTTGGTTGCGGCAATGGAACATCACCATTACCCACTTCAGGCACTCTTATATGGAACGGCGATTTATCGCATGTTGCGTTGGCGCCAACCCGCGTTGAATGCCGATGAAGTGATTGCGGGCGTTGCTTACTTCTTCGTGCGTGGAATGGTTGGTGTTGAATCACCAAAGGATGCTGATGACATGCCATACGGCGTCTTTCAATGGAAAGCGCCAGTAGGCCTGTGGGAAAAATTATCCAATCTGTTTGCGGGAGATCGACCATGAGCATCTATCCCGAACGATTGAACTACTACGTCGATGGTGGAGCGGTTACCAAGCCGCAGTTTTCGGCCGTCGCGACGTTGCTTGCATTAGTCAATGAAGGTGTGGTTCCGCCAATAGTGAACGACTTGGTCTGGTTGTCATTTGCGCTAGCCCTGCACGCCTCCGAAGGTGGGCACACATGTATCGATCTCAACGAGATTGAACGCTGGTATCCCGAGAACGCAGAACTTAGTGCGCTCAATTGGCCCAAGGGCGATGAATGGCTGCTGGCTGTGTCTGAGCAAGTTGATTTGGTGGCAACTCCTTCAACCGCGGCTCATCACCCACGTCGCCCCTTCGTTCTTGATGGTTCGCGGCTCTATGTCCTGCGCAGTTTTGAAGAGGAAAAATCAATCGCCGAATGGATTGACTCGGCTGCAGGTTCGCGTCTCAAAGTTCTTCTGGGTGGACCAGGAAGCGGTAAGACCACCGCAGTAGCAAAACAACTTGTTGCTCGTTTTGCCGACGCGAATGATCGTGACCTTTTGGTGGCAATGGCGGCGCCTACTGGGAAAGCGGCCGATCGTATGCGTCAAGCAATTGAAGCGCGATTGCTGAGTGCAAAGGCCTCGCCCGAAGTCATTGCACGAGTCCAAGAGTCTCCATCAATCACGATTCATCGACTTTTGGGTTATTCGCCGGTTCGTCACAAGGGTCGATTTGCATACGATCAAGAGAATCCACTTCCTTATGATCTCGTCATCATCGACGAAGCATCGATGTTGTCGTTGTCGCTTATGCATCGCCTGATCGACGCGTTGCATCCGACAGCCGAACTTTTCTTGGTCGGTGACCCGGAGCAATTAGCGAGCGTTGACGCCGGAACTGTTTTGGCCGATATTTCTCTTGCGGCGAAGAAGGAAGGGACCAACCTTCATCGTTGTACCGAGCGACTGACGAGTCAGTATCGCTATGCAGTCGGTTCGCCGATTGAGCAAGTGGTTAAAGCTGTTCAATCGGGTGATGCCAATCAAGTGATTGATCTACTGAAATCGCACCGAAACAGTAACGGCATTGTGAGTTGGATTGATCCTTCGAGTAAGGCTCAAGAAGATTTGATGGCCTTTGAAAATGTGGGTCTTGAGGTAAGGCGGCACGCTCTCGAAGTCGTCGAACTGGCGGGTTCATCGCAATATGAAAAGGCTTTAGAGACCTTGGGTCAATTGCAGTTGTTGTGCGCATCTCGAGTTGGCCGACTTGGAATTGCGGGTTGGAATCGGACAGTCAACCAATGGATCGGCACAACTACTCGTAAGCAATGGTTCGTCGGTCGACCGGTGCTGATCACTAAGAACGATCACGGCAACAACTTGTACAACGGAGACGTTGGTGTCGTTTGCTCCGATAAGAACGGCGAAGTTCGAGTTGTATTTGATGGCTTGGGTGCCCCGCGTGAATTCCCGACGGTTCGATTGCCCGAAGTTGAAACTGTTCATGCTTTGACAATTCACAAGAGTCAAGGTTCTGAATATCGGCATGCGATTGTGGTCTTACCAACTGGACGATCGCGATTACTGACTCGCGAATTGTTGTATACTGGTGTCTCGCGTGCTCGTGAACAATTGACGATTGTTGCAACCGAAGCAGCATTACGAACTGCTGTAACTACCGTGATTTCTCGTGCTTCAGGGTTGGCTGATCGCCTGTAGTTATCGGCCCAATACCAGCGTCGTGAGTCCGACCACAATCAAAATCGAAGAAAGAATTCGCCGAAGTCCACTGTCTTCTTTCAATACTTTCCAACCAATAAATGTGGCGAAGACAACGCTCGATTCACGTAACGCGGTCACGTAACCAACCGGTGCTCGTCGTACGGCAAGCAACACCATCCAATAAGTGACGAGAGATGCCAACCCAGTGAAGAAATACTGGCGCCACATTGGTGAGATGCTGGCTTTCATTGCGGTCCACCTGCGGTGGTAAAGACCCTGAATAGTGGTGCCGATTCCGCCGGTGACAAAGATGGCCATCGCGTATGCGCTGCCGACTGTCGAGCGCGAACCTTTGCTGTCAATCACGGTGTACACGCCGATCAGACTTGCAACGATGAGTGCAGGCCATACGTGTTTCCAATCAACTTGCCCAGAAAGCATGACGAGTCCCGCGACAACAATGACGATGCCGATGATTGAGACCGGAGATAAATGGTCGTCAAGAAAGATCATGCCGCCGATCGCCGCAACTAAAGCGCCGCCCCCACGAGCAATTGGGTAAGTAACACTGAAGTCGGCGATCTCGTAAGTACGAGCTAAGCGACCGATGTAAAACGTGTGGACCAAACCGCTGGCTATTGCCCAGCCCCATGCGGCGAGACCAAGGTCTCCTTGAAAAGTCGCGATGAGAGCGTACGGAAGCCCGATTAATCCGCCGGCAACAAAGAGTCCCCATAACGCCAACCATCGATCGCCTGACTGTTTGACAGCCAAATTCCATCCCGCATGCAGTACTGCCGCGCCGAGCGCTAGGAGAGTGGCAATCAGCAAGATGGTCTGATTTCAGAAATCAGATTTCAAACTGAATCGAGGCTCGAGTTTCAACGTATGGTGCTGTGAACTCGGCGATGAAGGCTTTGTGATCAGGGTTGTCGCGATATGCGATGTAATCATCGACCGAATTGAAAGTTGCGGTTACTGCAAAGTCGTAGGTGCCGGGGTTGATGCCAAGGTTGGCGCCAAATTCATACGATTGAATTTGTGGAATTTTCGGTCGAAGTTGACTGAGTGCTTCAATGGTCTTCTCGGCGTGACCTGCGGGAGTTTCGGATTTCCAGTTGAACAGAACAATGTGGCGGTATGAACTCATGGCATCACCGTAGTTCGTACGGGGTATAGAACTCTCGTTTGGTCTATTTTCGCCTAGCCTTAACGATGTGAGCATTAAGTTTGACATCAACGGACCGATTGGAATCTTTGATTCTGGTTTCGGTGGACTCACTGTGGCTCGCGCGGTGATTGATCTATTGCCCAATGAAGACATTGTCTATATCGGCGATACTGGCCGATATCCATATGGTGATAAAGACCCCAACGACGTTCGCGAGTATGCCCGTGAGTTGGCCTCGAGTTTGGTGCGCGATTACAAGGCGAAGGCGATTGTGGTGGCGTGTAATACCGCGGCAGCCGCTTTGCCAGTTCACGAACTTGAAGCCGAGTTGGCCGCTGATGGATTGCACGTTCCAGTTATTGGTGTCATTGATCCAGGCGCACAATCTTTGGTGCGTGCGACGCGTTCTGGAACAGTGGGCGTTATCGGCACGATCGGAACGATTGGTTCGGGCGCTTACGATTTGGCTTTCTCGCGTGCATCGCTTGGTGCTCCTGTCAAACTGATCAGCGCAGCATGTCCCGGTTTTGTTGAATTCGTTGAACGCGGGCGTACTTCTGGACCAGAAGTGACGCTCTTGGCACAACGCATGTTGGCTCCGATTGTTGAAGCCGGTGTCGATGCATTGTTGCTGGGCTGTACGCATTATCCGTATTTGTCTCGCGTGATCTCCGATGTTGTCGGTCTTGATGTCACATTGGTGTCATCGGCTGATGAAACTGCATTCGCGTTGCGTGATCAATTAGAAAATCAGCACATGTTGAAGTCCGGTTCAAGATCGTCCGGTCAGCACGTTTTCTTGTCGAGCGGAGATGTGAGTTGGTTTAAGGCTTTAGGAACCCGATTGTTGGGTCCTGAGTTATCAAATGTCGACATATGGAACAAAGGAAACTGAGAAACATGAGCACTGCAGGAACACGATTTGACGGACGCCAACACGATGAGTTTCGTCCGATTTCATTTGAACGCGATTTCACCGAGATGTCGGCAGGAAGCGTGCTCGTTTCTTTCGGTCGCACGCGAGTTTTGTGTACCGCGAGTATTGACGAAGATGTTCCGCGTTGGATGAAGGGCAGTGGAAAAGGCTGGGTCACTGCCGAGTATTCGATGTTGCCTGGTTCGTCACCCGATCGCGTCGATCGTGAAGCTGCCAAGGGTAAACAAAGCGGTCGTACTGTCGAAATTCAGCGGCTGATTGGTCGTAGCTTGCGGGCTTCGTGCGATATGGGCTTGTTGGGAGAACGTCAGGTTGTTGTCGACTGTGATGTCCTGCAAGCCGACGGTGGAACCCGAACGGCGAGTATCTGTGGTGGCTACTTGGCGCTTCATGATGCGCTCTCTCGATTGGTACAGAACGGTGTGATCAGTCAGCACCCGTTGACATCGTTGTGCGCCGCGATCAGCGTGGGCATTGTGAACGGCACACCAGTGATTGATCTTCCGTATGTTGAAGACAGCACTGCAGAAGTTGACATGAACGTCGTGATGTTGCGTGAAAAGGGTTCAACGTTGAGTCGTTTTGTTGAAGTGCAAGGAACCGCTGAAGGTATGGCGTTCTCGCGCAGCGAACTCGATTCATTGTTGGGCTTGGCCGAAAATGGTCTTGCGCAAATCTTTGACTTGCAGAGCGAATTGCTCGAAAGTCAGCCGTCGCGTCGCGCTCAGTGACTCGTAAAAAATGAGCGGTGATCGTGTGTTGCCTACTTTGGTGTGCGCATCTGCTAACCCCGACAAGGTGTACGAAATTGAGCAGTTGCTTGATGGGGTTGTACATCTCGTTCCGCGTCCAGCAGAAATTCCCGATGTCGTTGAAGATGCCGACACATTGGTGGGTAATGCACGCTTAAAGGCAATGGCGATTTTACGAGCGACCGGATTACCGGCAGTTGCCGATGATACGGGAATGTTTGTTGATGCTTTGCCGGGCGAGCTTGGTGTTCGAACAGCGCGGTATGCCGCCGACCGTCCCGAGCATGCAGAGAATCCGTACGCGGCAAACCGGGCGAAATTGCTTGAAGCGTTGCGTGCAAAGAATTGCGTGAGCGACGTTGAGCGGGCGGCCCATTTTGTGACCGTGGTGATCGTGTGTTTTCCAGATGGCAGCGAATTGATTGTGGAAGGCCGTTGCGATGGACATATTGCGATGGCGGAACGGGGGAGTCGTGGGTTTGGTTTTGACCCGCTGTTCGTACCTAGCCCTGGCGCGTTTGACGGTGATGAGCGAACCTTCGCCGAGATGAGCGACGACGAAAAGAATGAGTTGTCCCACCGCGGCCGAGCCTTCCGCGCCCTCGCCACCCACCCCCATTTTTCCGCCACTTTGGAATTTCCCTGCCGCTAGGCGGTAACTAAATTCCAAAGTGGCGGATAATTGCCGCCTGGGTGTTAAGCGACCTTAAATTGCAAGGTGCGTTGAGTTGCAGTTCGGCTGATCATAGAAATCACTTCCATCAAGTGATCGGAGACATCGCCGGTTGTGGGCCGGAGAATCTGCCAACCCAGTAATGCAGCCTGCATATCTCGAAGTTTGTCACTGTGTATTGCGACGACTGTGTCGTGTAATTCGCCATCTACCTCGACTCCAAGCTTGATATCGGGACGGGCGATATCCACATGGATCGTGTGGCTTCCTGGAATTTCAATTGGAAATTGTCGTTGCCAACGCGGATCGCGTTCTTCCAATGCTCGGACAAGTTCAAGTTCAGGGTGGCTCATTGCGATCGGTAATTCATCGGGGCGACCCAAAATTACTCTGCGAAAACGAGCGGATCCATGACGACCCATTTTCACTGCACGACTACCAAATTCTCGAACCCCTGAAATAGTGACGAGTTCACGATTGAGGCAATCTTCATATGCCGAAAGCAAAGTGCGATCGTCAACTTCAAGCGCAATCTCGAAGAGTGTTTGTTGGGGAGAACTGACGCTCCATCCATGGATTGACGTGACAATTTCGGGCTCGGGCAAGTTGACTCTGCGGATTCGGACTCCGGTGAGATTTGGATGAAAATCTGTGTTCACAGAAATCTCGATCCTTCCTTTGGGGACTCGACGGATTCCCCAGTACTGGGCAGCGCTTACCCCCGACGCCCATGAATCTGCAACCGCAAAACAAGCCGCTGCAATTTCGGCCTCAAAGTTAAGGTGAGCGTCGCTGAGCGCATACACCGTGCCTCGATGAACCCGGCGCAAGATCCCCCGAGAAACGAGTCGACTGATTGCACTCGGGCTGAAGCTCAACTGCTTGAGATCATCAAGCAGCACCAGACCAGATCGTTGTTGTGCGATTTTTATGAGCAATGAGAGTTTGTCGTCCATGTCCAAAATGTGGGAACGGGACCAAGTTTTCGGCGACCGCGAATCATCAATTTCCCCACTTTGGAATATGGCTGCCGCTAGGCGGCAACCGTATTCCAAAGTGGCGGAATAAAAAAAAAAGGGGAGGGCCGCCGTGGGAGTGTTCCCAGGGCGGCCCTCGTTTCTTGCTTTGTTTCTTGCTTTGTTACTTATTGTGTTGCGTAGTACTCATTCACAACCTTGCGGTCAGCTAATGGGTGTCCAATCGCCGACGACAACACCACAGTTGACCGGTGCTGCACAACCGTTGTACAGACCGTTCGCATCAGGTGCAGTATCAATTGCTGCTGCAGTAATTCGCACAGTATGTAATGCATTGGCTGCGAACGGCTTGCCTGGCTCAAACTTGCCAGTTCCACCACCAGCAAGTGCCAACGGCACTTCGCCAAGGTTCAACACAGCATCGATGTATGACTGACGGGTCGGGTTAACGCCGGCACCAGTGAGTCCAAGATAAATGATGTTCGCAAGAGCACATTCCTGGGGCGTGTAGTCCGAATTCAAAGTCTTGCCATTGGCATCGGTATAAACGTTTCCTGCCGGCACGCCTGGGTTGGAAGGTCCACCGTAGTACTCGGAGAAACTTGCATCAAAGAACGCTCGGCATTCTGCTTCGAACTCGGTGTCGGGACGAATTGAGGTTCCGTCAGTCGAGTGGTCGTAAGCGGTGACGCAGTCACTGCCAACGGCAGCAGCTGGAGCACGGCTCAAACCGAACGCTGAACAACCCGATGATGAAGTATCAAGCAACGAGAACTTCAAACCAGCAGCGGCAGCAGCACCCCAGAAACCTTGAGTTTCAGTGAATGGTGTCGAAACGAAAGTCTGAACAACGCCTTCAGCTTCGAAGACCGCAACGGCTGCTGCGCCTTCTTCGTTGGTGGCAGCTGCGTCGCCCTGCGTTGAGTTGATCTCAATCAACTTCGGAGTGAATCCACCAGCTGTCAGAGCAGCTTCGGCGGCCTTGCCGGCAGCAGAGCCGACCACAGTGTTGTTTGAGAGAACTCCAACAACTGAACCAGGTGCTGCATCAGTTGAGCCCATCCATGCGGTGACTCCGGCTTCAGCAACAGTTTCAGATGGTGCGGAGAGAGAAATCGCGAGACCGGTGTCGAGTTCTGCTTGACCCATGACGTCTCCGTACATGATTGGTACGCCAGCGGCGAGGAGTAATCCACGTGCGGTCGAGGACAATCCGGTTCCATTCACGACCATAAACAGTTCATTGTTGACCGTTGCGTCGGCAACCAAAGTATCGAACGTGCTTGGATCAAGCGGGTTCCAGACGAGGCGAACTGGTTCGACCATACGTCCGTTAATGCCGCCTTCGGCGTTCCACTTTTCGAAGAAGACGTTCCAACGATCAAACAAGTGGTCGGTCGTCAAGGTCTCGGGAATCGAGATTCCCATGGCCCGAATGGCTTCGAGGTCAGAGACCGCGACGCCGATCTTGATGGTGTCAGCGGTGATGCCGACGTCTGAGGCGGTGAGTTCTTCGGTTGGTGCCTCGGTAACAGGAGCCTCGCTTGAGGCCGGAGCCTCGCTGGCAGCAGGAGCCTCAGTTGCTACTGAGCCTCCGTCATCGCCGCCACAAGCGGCGAAAATGAGTGAAGCGCCAGCGACGAACGCGAGCGCAATACGTGATTTCTTCATGTGATATCCCCCTCGGAAGTTGTGAAGTCGGTTGGCCTCAAGACCAACCGCAAGCGCAACCTAGCAGAGAATCTGACCGTTTCTGACGGTCCGTCAGAAACTTCTGACGGTCCGTCAGATTTTTCTGATCCACCGTCAGAAGTTGAGCCGACTCGCACTAATGTTCCACAAGGAGTTTTGGGGGGAAAATGCAGGAATCTGAAGGGAAACAAGTCGCCGCAACGTCGGCCGCGGCGCTGGCTTCGTCCATTGTTGTTGATGAGCAGAATCGCCGCGACCGCGAGACCCAAGCCAATGAAGCAGACGATGACCTGGCGGCTCCCCAAGAATCGATGAAGTTGCGCGAAGGCCTGCGCATTGGTGGATTCAGAGTGGCCACGGTTTTGCTGCTGTTCACTATTTTTGAAGAGTTCGACCGGGTGGCGATGCAAGTCCTTGGACCAGATATTCAGGCAACTCTTGGAGTGTCCGACACAGTTCTTCTCGGTTTACAAAGTTTTGGTGGCGTGGTCTTGGTGTTAGCAACGATGCCGTTTGCCTGGTTGGCCGATCGCCGCCGCCGAGTTCGGGTGATTTCGGCAGCATCAGCCCTATGGCTGGCATTTGTCGCTGTTACTGGGTCGGTCGTCAACACGTTCCAAATGGGATTGGCACGCGCCGGCTCGGGTTTTGGTGCTTCTGCTCGGGTGCCTATTGGGCCATCTCTTGTCGCCGATCAATACCCGCTTGCTGTTCGTACGCGAATCTTCGCGATTGAAGCACTTGGTCGACCACTCGGTCAAGTGCTCGGACCATTGTTTGCTGGGGCAATCGTTGTTGCTGCTGGCGATGATGCCGGTGACTGGCGAATCGTTTTCTTTGCACTACTGATCCCAGCAGGTTTAACAATCTTGTGGTCATTAACTCTGAAAGAGCCAAAGCGTGGGCGTCAAGAACAACAAGCAGTTTTGGGTACAGAAGTTGTTGAGGCAGAGGCAGAACCGCCGGTGTTGTTGTCGGCCGCTTTTCAGCGATTAAAGAAAGTCCGCACTTTCTATTTCTTGGTCGTCGGCATCGGTGTTCTTGGGTTTGCGCTCATCGCAGTGCCTGGTGCATTTAACTTACTTTTGAAAAACACCTACGACTACAGCGCGTTCAAGCGTGGCTGGGTAGGGGCCATCACTTGGTCTGGAGCACTCATTGGTATTCCACTAGCCGGACGTATTGGTGAAAAGTTGTTCAGGCGCAATCCACCATCGGCCTTACGAATGATGGGCGTGTGCATTCTTTGTTACGGAATTTTCATCACGGTAGGTCTGCGCTTTCAAAGCGCTGCCGTGATGATTGCTTTTGTCACTATTGGCAATGCATTCCAAGGCGCGGCATTTACGCAAATGGGTCCGGCTATTTCTGCCATCGTCCCATACCAAATGCGTTCACAAGCTTTCGCCATGGTTGGCGTGTATATCTTCTTGATGGGCGGCTTCTTTGGTGGTCTTCTCGCCGGTGGATTGTCTGACGCACACGGTGAACGAACCGCGCTGACATCGGTTGTTCCACCGGCCGCATTGTTGGGCAGCCTGTTAATCATTTATGGCAGTCGATTTATGAAACGCGATATTGCGCTCACAATTAGCGAGTTAAAAGAGCAGCAATCTGAGTTGCGGCGCTTGCAAAATGATCCCGGCAATATTCCGGTGTTGCAAGTACGCAATGTGGATGTCAGCTATGGCAATTTGCAAGTCTTGTTTGACGTAGGTTTTGATGTTCGTAAAGGCGAAGTGCTTGCCTTGCTCGGAACAAATGGTGCGGGTAAGTCGACAATCTTGAAAGCGATTTCGGGACTCGTGATGCCCGACCGCGGAGTCGTGCGCATGAATGGTCGCACGATCACTTTAGTTGAGCCGCAATACCGAGCGTCGATGGGATTGGTGCTAGTTCCTGGTGGCGAAGCGGTGTTTAGTTCGATGACGGTTGAAGAAAACCTTCAGGTGTGGAGCCGTCAGATCGCCGACCACGGTAAGCGCAAAGAAAAATTGGCGCAGGTGTACGAAACATTTGACATTTTGTGGCAGCGACGAGACCAGCGAGCTGGATCGTTATCGGGTGGTCAGCAACAAATGCTGGCGTTAGCCAAGGCAGTCATGCTCGATCCCGAGCTGTTGTGCATCGACGAACTTTCGCTCGGTCTGGCGCCCGTTGTCGTGCAAGATTTGTTGAAGATTGTGGAGAAGCTCAAAGAGCAAGGAGTCACCATGGTCATCGTTGAACAATCGGTCAACGTGGCTCTCTCAATTGCCGATCGTGCTGTCTTTATGGAACGAGGCCAAGTGAAGTTTGAGGGACCGGCCCAAGAACTTCTTGACCGCGACGATCTTTTGCGAGCCGTCTTCTTGTCAGGAGCTGGCGCATGAGTGCACTCATCGCTCTGACCTATTCCAACAACATTTTGTTTGATGGGCTCATACAAGGACTTGTCTATTCATTGGTTGCGTTTGGATTGTTGCTGATTTATCGAGCGACGGGGGTTATCAACTTTGCGCACGGACAAATCGGTGCATTTGGCGGCTACATCATGGCGCTTTTACAGGTGCGCTATGACATCGCCTACGGATTGTCGTTGCCAATCGCTTTGATTTGCGGAGTCGTGCTTGGTGTTGCAGCCGAGTTAGTGCTTCGACGGTTGTTTACTCAACCTCGGCTCTTGCTTTTCGTTGCCACTCTTGGTCTGACACAAGTGATTCAGTTACTGCAGTTACGTCTACCTATTCCTGATGAACAAGCCACAAACGTCACTTTTCCGGTACTGATTAGTGGTAGTTGGAAAGTTGCCGGCATCAATGTCACGGGCCCACAACTCACTGTGCTGCTTTTTGTGCCAGCACTGATGCTCTTTCTGGGTTGGTTATTCCATCGCAGCGCATTCGGTATGAATGTTCGAGCGACTGCGGACAATTTCCCGGCAGCTCGCCTTGCCGGAATCGGAGTTCGCAGCGTCTCAACAAAGGTGTGGGCATTGGCAGGATTGCTCGCAGCATTGAGCGCACTGTTAATTGCCCCGCTGCAAAGTGGTTCGATTGCTTCGGTACAAAACGCTTTGGGTCCCAAGATGCTCCTTCTCTCGCTTGTCGCGGCGATGGTGGGCCGAATGAAATCGTTTACATGGACACTTGTCGGCGGACTCTTGGCCGGCGTTGTTGATCGGTTCTTGATTACCTGGTCATTAAGTGGTGACTTGCCGGCAGGTTCAAATATCGCCGTACTGTTTGTTGTCATCATCGTCGTGCTGTTCACGGTCGGACGTTCGGCGTCGATGAAAGACGAGGCTTGGCAACTCTCTTCTAAAGTTCGTGCCGCTCGTGTTGAATTGACGAAGCATCCGTTGTATCGGGGTTTGACATTTGCGGGATTCGGTCTGCTCGCTGCGCTTGCACTGGTACTTCCTAGTCAAGTCGATAAGGCCAGCGACATGCTGAAGTTTTCTTCGGTCCCGGTGTATCTGATTATCGCCCTTTCGGTCACAGTGGTGACTGGTTGGGGTGGACAACTTTCGTTGGGCCAATTCGGGTTCGTCGCCCTCGGCTCGTATCTCACGATCTATTACGCCAATGACCTGCCATATTTGGTAGCGCTACCAATTGGCGTGGCGTGGGGTGTCATTGCTGCAGTCATCGTTGGAGTTCCGGCATTACGCGTCAAAGGTTTGTACCTCGCTGTCGTCACATTGGGATTTGGCTTGGCGATTCGTTCATGGTTCATCGTTGGTGAGAAGTTCGCTCCTGGTGGCGGTGGAAGTGCCCAATTAAACGTCGATCGAAATGAAGGTTTCCGCTTACTCTTCTGGACCGTCAAGGGTAAAAACTTTGACGGGGTGTATTACTTCGTTTTGCTGATGGCGCTCGTGTCATGTTTGTTGGTTTGGAGAATTCGTCGCACCGGAATCGGGCGTTCAATTATCGCAACGCGCGATAACGAAACCGCATCTTCGGCCTACACAGTCGCTCCGAACCGAGCCAAACTTTTGGCATTTGCGGTATCGGGTGGACTTGCGGCTTTGGCAGGTGGCTTGTTGCCGCTGGTAGCGCGCAATGCTCAGTTCAAGGTTGATGGATTGCTTTTTGACTTTGATGAATCGTTACGCATTGTTTCGGTAGCTGTGGTCGGGGGTATCGGTTCCATCACCGGAGCCGTCCTGGGAACACTTTTGATCATTGCCGTTCCGCTTTTCTTTGACGGCACGAAACAAGTCGAACTTTTTGCTAGTGGATTCGGAATGCTGATTGTTCTTCTGTATTTCCCGAGTGGACTAATTTCAATCGTCCACACCGGTCGTGACAATTTGTTGAATTGGATTGCGCGTCGATCAAATTGGACACCACCGGTTCGTAAAGAAGGCGCGGTAGTCGCCTCGCTCGGCACTGGTAAGCAAGTGCAAGAAACAGACTCACCGTTGGTGACAAAGGGTCTCTATGTCACATTAGGTGGACGCACGATCATCGATGACGTGTCGCTCGAAGTTCGAAGCGGCGAAGTGGTCGGTCTCATCGGAACAAATGGTGCAGGAAAAACAACGATCCTCAATGCGGTATCGGGTTTTGTACCTTCGTCGGGAATTATTGAACTATTTGGTCAGGACATTTCAAAGATGCCGGCATATAAGCGTGCCCGACTGGGCCAAGGTCGGGCATTTCAAAATGCGCGACTATTCAGTTCGCTGACTGTTCGTGAAACGTTGATGGTTGCTCTTGAATCTCGTCAACGTTCGATTCTTATCCCATCAATTTTGGCGCTGCCTCCTTCGCCTAAACATGAAGGACGCAAACGACGCGAAGCTGACGAAATCATTTCGTATCTTGGTTTAGGTCGCTACGCCGATTCATTGATGGGTGAATTGTCAACCGGAACTCGACGCATCGTCGAGCTTGGTTCTTTAATTGCTTTAGATTCGAAGTTGATGTTGCTTGATGAACCAACCGCTGGTGTTGCACAACGAGAAACGGAAGCCTTCGGACCACTCATTCGCCTGATTAAAGAAGAACTTGGAGCGTCAATTTTGATCATTGAACACGACATGCCCATGGTGATGTCTATTTCTGATCGTATTTATTGTCTAGAAGCTGGCCATGTGATCGCAGAAGGCACTCCGTCTGCAATCCGAAACAATCCAGCCGTGATTGCGAGTTATTTAGGGACCGACGAGCGTGCAATCCAGCGCAGCAATACCAAAGACTGAAAGCCTTCGAGAGAATCAGTGATGACC
>CAMDER010000034.1 GCA_945896935.1 Bifidobacterium breve
TGCCATTTCGCCACGGATGTACAAGAAGCACTGTGAAAGACCGGCTGCGTAACACGCGATCAAACAACCTTCAATCAATTGGTGCGGGTCGCGCTCCATAAGTAAACGGTCTTTGTATGTGCCGGGCTCACTCTCGTCGCCATTGACGACCAAGTAACGCGGGTACACACCTTGTGGCGTTAAGCCCCACTTTGTTCCAGCGGGGAAACCAGCTCCACCGCGACCAAGAACAGTTGCACTCTTGACTTCGTCGTGCACTTCGTTAGCCGCACGACCAAGCGCGGCGCGCAAACCTTGATAACCGTCAGTCGCAAGGTAGCGCTGCAACGTGTACGAGTCTTCGTATTCAAATCGTGAGGTCACGATCTTTGGACGATCTCCGGCAATGAAGCCTGGAGCGTGGGCGTATGTTCCGCTCATAGCGCAGCCTTCCCATCGAGCCAGGCCGGCGCTTCAGTCACTGATTCGGGAGGTACTGCACCAACACCACGATCAGCAGGAATGTGCTGAAGGACTTTGGCCACGGTTCCGTGATCAGGAATTTCGGCGGTCAACCGACCAGCTGACAAATCATCAATCAATGAATCAAAACTTTCTGGCGTCACGCGGAAGCGATAACGATAGTTCACTTGTAAGCACGGAGCTTCGGTACAAGCAGCCTGACATTCGGCATGTTCAAGAGTAAACATTCCGTCGCTGGTTGTTCCTCCGGCTTTCACACCAAGTTTGTGCTCAGCGTGATGCATCAGTTCTTCAGAGCCCATCAATGCGCACGACATCGTTCCACAAATGTTGACGAGGTACTTGCCAACCGGTTCAAACTTAAACATTTCGTAGAACGATGCAGTTCCGTACACTTCGGCCGAGGTTGTGCCAACGAGTTCACCAATGTGAACCATGGCATCGTTAGTGACATAACCATCTTGTTGTTGTGCAAGATGCAACAACGGAATCATTGCCGAGCGCGGTCGTGGATAACGACCAATAATCTCTTTGGCGAGACGCACGTTGCCTTCTGTTAAGCGGGCCATCAGCGATCGACCTCTCCTAGAACCGGGTCAATAGACGAAATCACAGCAACCGCATCGGCCACCAAACCACCGCGCATCATGTGCGGCAAGGCCTGAATGTTGACGAAACTTGGAGCACGCATGTGAATGCGATAGGGCTTCGGGCCACCATCGCTCACGATGTAACAACCGATCTCGCCACGAGGACTTTCAATTGCGACGTACACCTCGCCCTCGGGCACTTTGAAGCCTTCGGTGAAAATCTTGAAATGGTGAATCAAAGCTTCCATTGATTCATCAATGCGGGCACGCGGCGGCGGAGTGACCTTCTTGTTCTGAATGCGATAGTCGCCAAGCGGCATGGCATCAAGAACTTGGTGCACAATGCGAATCGATTCACGAATTTCGTTAATGCGAATCGCGTAACGGTCGAATGCGTCACCGTATGAACCGACGATGACGTCAAATTCGACTTCGTCGTAATGCAAGTACGGCTGATCGCGACGTAAGTCCCAAGCAACACCAGTTGAACGCAAAATCGGTCCGCTCGTTCCGAGTGCCAAAGCCTCATCGGCGGTAATGACACCAACGCCTTGCAAACGTTCGCGCCAAATGGGCTGATCGGTCATCAAGATGTCGTACTCGGCCAAACGACCAGGCAACATTTCAAGAATTGTGA
Organism: Bifidobacterium breve; assembly: GCA_945896935.1. Classification (GTDB taxonomy): domain Bacteria; phylum Actinomycetota; class Acidimicrobiia; order Acidimicrobiales; family Ilumatobacteraceae; genus Casp-actino8. Next base: position 1,690 of record CAMDER010000034.1, read on the forward strand.
GAACGTCATCACGCCAACCTGGTGGCAAGTCGGCTGCAACCCCGCCAGGACGAATGAAGTTGTGATTCATACGTAGACCAGTGACTTTTTGGAAGAAGCGCAACACTTCTTCACGTTCACGCCATCCGTACAGCATCATCGAGACTGCGCCAAGGTCCATGCCATTCGAAGCAAGGAACAACAAGTGGCTACTCATACGATTGAGTTCAGATAGCAACATGCGCATCCAAACCGCGCGCTCAGGAATGTCATTTTCAATCCCCAGCAGTTTTTCAACTGCCATTGAGAAAACCAGTTCGTTATTGAGCGGACTCAAGTAATCCATGCGCGTGACGTTGGTGCCACCTTGCATGTACGTGAGTTCTTCGCCGGTCTTTTCCATACCGGTGTGTAAGTAACCAATGATGGGCTTGCAGCGCAAGACTTTTTCACCTTGAAGTTCAAGCATGAGTCGCAAGACGCCGTGAGTACTGGGGTGTTGCGGTCCCATGTTGATGATCATCGTTTGATCTTCGTCGGCGTCAGCGGGCATCTGTCCGAGCTTGGCAACTTCGGCTTCGCTCATGCGCAAGACCGAACCCACCTCGCGCAAAATTTCTTTCGCGCTGATTTCGCTACGAGGGCGCATTTCTTGCGCGCCTTCGTTGGTTCTGAAAATATTTTCAACCGATGTCATGAGTTTGACCCCTTGAACTGCACCGGAATACGACCAATCGAATAATCCTTACGAAGAGGATGACCATCCCAATCTTCGGGCATCAAAATACGCGTGAGATCGGGGTGCCCGTCAAACGAAATACCGAACATGTCGAAGACTTCTCGTTCCATGGCTTCGGTACCGGGCCACAAATCAAACAATGAGGCGATTAACGGGTCGGACTCTGGTACTTGCACTCGAATGCGAATACGGTCGCGACTTGCGATGGCGGTGAGATTGACGACAATTTCAAATCGTTCTGCGTCAATGCCTTCGGGCAAGGTGCGACCCGAGTGAGTCAAGTAATCGGTGGCAGTGAGATCGCTGCACATGATGTAACCGCCATCGAGCAACTTCTTCATGAGCGCCACATACTGAGCACGGGTTGGGTGCACCACCGTTTGACCGCGTGAATCGCTGAGCGGACAACCATGCAATTGCGGTTGCGCTTCGGGAGTTACTTCAACATCACTCATGACGAAGTCCATGAAGTTGCTGGACGACCAAGTGACACGGACACTGGTGAAGTCTGAGCAGGAATTTCGGTGATGTGGATGTTTGCGCCGGCGCCACTCTTGGCTCGACGACGCATGATTTCGCCATCTTCAATTTGCTGGTGCAAGGTTTCAATGGCGTGAATCAAAGTTTCAGGTGTTGGTGGGCAACCTGGCGCGTACACATCAACGGGCACGATTTGATCAACACCTTGAAGAATCGCGTAGTTATTGAACATTCCGCCGCTCGATGCGCAGACGCCCATAGAGATCACCCATTTGGGCTCCATCATTTGGTCATATACCTGGCGCAGTACGGGGGCCATCTTCTGGCTGACACGACCAGCGACGATGATGATGTCTGCTTGGCGCGGCGACGCACGGAAAACTTCCATACCGAAGCGGGCGATGTCGTAGTGCGGGCCACCGGTGCCCATCATTTCGATAGCACAACAGGCCAATCCGAAAGTTGCGCCCCAACTTGAACGACTACGTGACCACTTCACTAGGTCTTCAATTCGACCGGTGATGAAGTTGTGTTCGAGACCGCCAAGTCCATCGTCAAGTACGTTGCGAACTACACCCATATCGAATCCCCTACTTCTCAGGCAGCTTGATTGTTGTCGGATCGGCCTTCAAGACCAACTCGACGAATTGTCGATGTTGACGTGCGTGTTGCCGAAACTCCATCGACCAGTCGGCGAGCCTTGGCAACCGGACCCCAATCAAGGGCGCCGCGCGCAACCACATAGACAAAAGCCAAAAAGAACACCACGCTGAAAGCCAGCATTTCCCAAAACGCAAAAGCACCGAGCTCTGCTCGGTTGACTGCGTACGGATAAATGAAAATGATTTCGATGTCGAACATGATGAACAACATCGCCACGATGTAGAAACTCACCGGGAAACGTTCGGGTGGGTCGCGCGTCGGCACAATTCCGCATTCATATGGCGCTTCTTTGGCTGACGACGGTCGGCGAGGTGCCAACAATCTTGAGGCAGCGAAACTCAGAGCACCAAACAAGATTCCGAGAACTGTGAGTGCGAAAACTGGGAGGTACTGGCCCATCCGTTATGCCTTCACAGGAACAGATGAACCCGATAGATGGGTCACAAGAATTCGGTCGCGACGATGCAGCATGAGGCAGCACAAGAAGAAGATAATTGCTGAACCAATTGTGATGAACAACGCTGGCTGACGCTTGCTACCAAGATCACGGATCATCATCACGTACTGGCGGGGTTGACTGTCGTCAACAACTGGACGAGCCGGCGCACGACCTGGTTCGTCGCGTTGTGGCAACAATGGCGCGATTTCAACTACTGAATAGTGCGGCTCGTGGAAGAAGGCGATGAAGTCAACTTTGTCGCCAAACTTCGGGTAGCGGTCGCCACCCCGTTCGTACACCGCGACTGCTTCGTATTCGCCGGCCGCGTACATTTCTGCTTCAACCTGAATGATTTCGTCAGCGGCGGCAATGGCTTGACCGCGACCTTGATCATCTGTCGGCAGCAATTCCCAATTTTCATTTTCAAGAGCAGCCGCGGCTGTCGCAGCAATTTCTACATATGAAGCATCATCGGCAACAGTGACCGGACCGTCAATCACTCCAGCTTCATATAACAACTTGCCATCTCGAACAATTGAGAATGGTTCCGAAGGTTGCCACGAAGGTTGCGTGCCCGTGAGTCCGATTCCGTAGGTCATCCAAATGACGCCCATCATCATCATCCAGCCAAAGAGACCAGCCATCGCCACCAACAATCCCAAACGAATTCCGAGGTTGGTACCAAGTAGCAAGTAAACGCTGCCACAAAGTGCAACTGTTCCAATGATGACGGTCAGGAGTCCCCGGAGTTCGGGTTCCCATCCAATACTCAGAAGTGCGCTCATAGTTCGTTCCGTACGTAATTCACGATTTGTTGGATCTGTTCAGCGGTGAGAAGGTCGCCGAACCCGGGCATCCGTCCAGAACCTTGGCCCTGGATCCCGTACTTGGCGCCGTACTTCGAACCAGACTTGAGGAAGCTGATCATCTCTTGCTCAGTTGCAAAGTGCGAATTTGTCGCACCACCAGTGAGGTTCCAGCCATAGGCACCCGAACCAGTTTGACCAGGTTCTCCCCAACTCCAGCCTGGTGTGTGGCAACGAGCGCAACTGTATGCACCCGAGCCGATCTCTAGGTTGAACAAAGCTTCACCAATTGAACCGTACGTTCCATCGTCAACGGTCTTTTGTGCAGCAGCTTGAATCTTCTCTTGTTCGGAAACGGGCAAGTGACCGCCTTCGCAGTTCAACGGGTTGGCATCGGCGACGATGCAATCTTCACGTGGAATCTGAATGCTCTTGAGATACGCCAGCAACGTGTCAATTTGTTGCGCATTCAATGGTCCGCCACCTTCAATTCCCCATGGAGACATCGGAGAAAACGGGCGACCGTACTGCAAAATAAATCGAACTTCGCTGACATCAAAGCGATAAAACACAGTGTTAATCGCCGGCGCTTTCCACGTGACTGCCTGAACTTCCCCAGTCCTTGAATCAGTCACGGTGTACGGAGCGGCACCACCAGCACCATTCATTCCACCGTGGCAGCCTGCACAGTTGAATCCACCTTCAGCGGTCGGAGCGAAAAGTCCCGAACCCCACGAAATAAAACGATTGTCTTGACCTTCGATGGTGTTGGCTTGACGGCTTGGCTCGGCCAACCAGTAGGCCGGAAGACCGATCGTGATCGTGGCGAGGGTGAGAACTCCGAGCAACTGCATGCGCTGCAAGCGATGACCTTCGAGTTCTTCGTCGTCGTAATACGCCTTGCGGTTAGCGGCAAGTTCAATTTCTGAACCGATCTCGGCTTTTCCGGCCGAACGATTCATCACGGCATAGACAATCCAGCCGACCACGAAGGTCAACGAGATAACAATGGCAATGGTGTTAGAGGCTGATGCGGCAATCATGATCAGTGCTTTGATTCTCCTCCGACACAGTGTGGCCCTTCGGCTTCCTGACCGGTTGTGTTGGTGCCAATTGCTGGACCGTTAAAAACTGTTCCGGTGTCAACGATGACGTTGCCGTTTGAAATAGTGACTCCGAAGCGATCCATTCCACGCGGTGCAGGGCCAGCCTTCTTTTCACCGACACGGTCATACTGCGATCCGTGACACGGGCATTCAAACCACTGCGAACTCTTGCATTCAGGAACACGACAACCAAGGTGAGGACACTTCTGATACAAAGCCACGACTCCGGCTTCCATTCCGGCAAGTACTGGACCTTGCTTGGCGAAGGTGAGGCGGGCCTTCGGCAATGCATCAGAGGGATACGCAGTCAACCATGTGCGGGCTTCTGGCTTGTACACAAAACCCTTGTCGCCTCGAATTTGCACAATCAAATCTTCAAGACGGCCAACGTTGACTTTTGAGCCGAAGCCTCCAGTGGCGCGAGGCCACAAGAAGGCAATACATGCCACACCGAAAGATGCGATGCTCGCAGTCATCAATGTGACCGCCGCACGATTAAAGAACTGACGTCGTGACACATCAACTGCGTCTTGATCGGGCGCTTGCCAAGCAACAGGTGCAACTTCGGTGGCCTTGGCAAGTTCGGTTGAACGAGTTGCAAGTTCGGTTGACTCATATGCAGAGCCAGTCGGGCCAGCGCCAGATTCGGACTTGATGGATTTGTCGCGCTTCACGGTTTCGCGTGACAACGCGCCAGCACCGCGCACGTCGGATCGACGCGCCGATGTCACAAGGACGACAGCGGCCAATACCACGATGGCTGCGATGGCAATGATGATTGTTGCTAGGGGTGTCATAAAAGTTTGATCCTCACAACTCGAAGAACAGGCCGTCACGCCAAGGGAAGACGAAGTTGAATCCAGGTCCACGGAAGAATGAACCGATCATCACGAGCACGGCCCAGAACATGAGGTGCACGGTCATGATTGAAGTTGCAAACTTGCGATCTTCTGGTTTGTTTGACGGATTCTTGTCAATGAACGGAGCAAGAATTAACGCGAATAACGCAATACCTGGAACCGTTACTCCAGCCACCATCGGGTGGAACATGGTGAGCAACTCCTGCAGTCCAAGGAAGTACCAAGGTGCTTTGGACGGGTTCGGTGTTTGGTTGGGGTTAGCCAACTGCAACAACGGCGCGTTCACGAAAACCGAGAAGAAGAACAAGAACGCAGTACATGCCAACGCCGCAACAAATTCGGCAGCCAACAAGTGCGGCCACGTATGAACTTTGTCAACTGGTGTCGCCTTGACGTCTTGAATTGATCCCGACTTAACAACTGTCAGCAAACGCTGAGTGTGTCCACCAGGGCCTGCGCCCACGGGAATGCCGCCAGCAGAAGGTGCTGCAGCAACGAGAGCGCCAACTTTTTCAGCAACCGCAACTGCGCCAGAATCGGCCTCAACTTTGGTTTTGGCTGCTTTGCTGCGCTCGAGAAGGTGCGCAGGAATTCGCGGATCAGCAGCAGGTGCGTCGCTCGCAGCCGGCGCACCGGCATCAGCAGCAGCCTTATCGCGAGCAGCTTGTGCTCGCTTCAAGAGGTGTTCGGGGATTTCAGTCATGTTGAGTCAAGTCCTTTCAAGCACCGGTCACAAAGGACCTGAGATGCCGCCGTCCTTACGGACACGCCAGAAGTGGATAGCCATGAAGATCACGATGACGAAAGGAAGCATGAGTACGTGCAACACGTACCAACGCAACAAGGTTTCTGAACCAATTTCGACACCACCGAGCAACACGAAACGCACTTGCGAACCAAACACTGGCGTATAGCCCATCATGTTTGTTCCTACCGCCACGGCCCACATGGACAACTGATCCCATGGCAACAGGTAACCGGTGAACGACAGCAACAAGGTCAGTGTCAACAAAACAACACCAATGACCCAGTTGAATTCGCGCGGAGCCTTGTATGCACCGTGATAAAAAACGCGAGCCATGTGCAAGAACGTGGAGAGCACCATTAAGTGGGCGCCCCATCGGTGCATATTTCTCACAAGTAATCCGAACGCCACCGAAGTCTGCAGACTGCTGATGTCATTCCAAGCAGCAGTGGCCTCTGGTCGATAGAAGAACATCAAGAAGATGCCCGTCACAGTTAACAAAATAAAGAGGAAGAAGCTCAAGCCTCCGAGACACAAGGTGTAACTGACCTTGACTGCGTGACGCTTCACCTTCACTGGGTGCAAGTGATAGAGCACCGAGTTCATGATCACGTATGAACGGTTACGCGGACTGTCGGTGTAACCCTTACGGAAAATAGAACCAGGACGGAAGATTGCGCTCCAGGCTTGACTGCCTTGAACTCCATCTACCGCTTTGTTCAACCGCTCTTTTGCGGTGGGTCGGGGATCTTCGATGACCTTGGCCATGTGCTTGTCTCCTAGAAACGCATTCCGTAGGCGTAGCCGTGGTTTGCGGTACGGGTATGAGTGTCACCGGTTGCAAGTGCTGCACCGGCTTTGCCGAGAATGATGACGCCGGTCGGACACCGGTCGACGCACAGTGCACAACGCGTACACACATCATCGTCAATAATAAAGAGAACATTGTCGTTGGGGTCAATTCCTGGGCGCTCAGTTCCTGTGGCTTCCACCACAGCATCGGGCGTCACCATGTGAATGCACTTCCACGGGCAAATATCGACGCAACCCTCGCACATGATGCATTCGGACTGATCAATATGAATAAATTGCTTGGGTTTCACCGCCTTGGTGAGATAGTCCGCGTCGACCTCAACCAGTTGGTACTGGTCGGTGAAGGGCATCATCGGCGGATTGGCGTCGGTACGGGCCATCAGTTATGCCTTTTTCACCAAAGGACGACCGTATGTCGATTGCTCAACTTCGGTTGACTTCTTGGTTCCACGCTTTTGCCACCAAACCCAGGTGTAAATCTGCACACCCAAGAGAACGCCATAAATGCCGGTGACGAGGATGTCGCCGATCTGCAAGTAGTTGATGTCAAAGGGAAAACTTCCGCCTTTGGCTTGCGACTTAAAAATAGAACCAGGTCCAAGGAAGGGCTTGTCGGAGCGCCAGCCGAGTTCGTTTTGCACATGCACGAGCCACTGGTGAGGAAGAACTCCGTAGGCAATGAACATCACGAAGAATGCATACACCGAACCAATCATGGCTTCGCCCCAGGACACTGGGGTTCCGATCGGACGACGCTTGCCGTACACGAAAATGAGACCAGTCAAAATGACGGTCAATAATATGGAGAATATGAAGGCCTGATTCATTCCCGGCCATTTCAGAATGTCTATCGCCAGCATGCAGCCGGTCATCCCTTCTATGCCCTGTAACGAGGTCGATACATGGTCGTTGCACGTATTAGATGGTTGATATGTGGAGGTTTTTAAACTTTTGAAATCGGTTCTGACAGCATGCGCCGCTAGGACCACTTTGAACCTTAGTCGCCAAGAGTCCTGCGCGACCCAACTCCTCGAAGTTGGACCGAACAAACTTTCCTGACGGCCAGTGACTACTCAAGAGCCACTCATTGTGGTCTATCAGCACACCCACCCCGTTCAGCATGGTTGTGCGCAAGTTCACGGTACTGAAATCGCGCATTGCGTGACGGGTTTCCGGAGAGAAAAGCACGAGGAATTCCGCCTGAGGGTCGCTCGCCCTCTAGTGTTCTTACGAAGTCAGTCACCAATCGGTGCCTGCCAAATATTTGTCGTGCCCCACGCCCGAAAGGACTGGCCTGTGACCGAGATTCCCGAGCATCTACTGAAGCGTTCCCGCGAGCGTAAAGCAGCGGGTGGAGACGCATCCTCGAGTGAGGTCTCTGCGTCAACGCCAGCGACCACCGCGGCTGCCCCGGTTGCCAAAGTCGTTGCAGAAACACCCATAAAAGCTGCGGTTTCAAAGCCCGTTCCGGCCTACGTCAAGGCTGCCAATACTCGTGGTCGAATTCCGTCGTGGGCGATGGCCACTTTGGCCCTGATGCCCATTTTCTTATTCATGTATGTCCGTGGATTGCAGCCCCAAAAGGCCGAAGCCAGTGGCCCGATTGCCCTCGGCATCGAAAACTACGGTGCGTGTGCAAGTTGCCACGGCGCCGACGGTGCTGGTGGAGCTGGTCGAGTCCTGAAAGATGGCGAGTCCCTCAAGACCTTCCCCCACATCGAAGACATGTTGAATTGGGTCTACGGCGGCACCGAGGCCTACGAGGCCGCTGGTGTGGCGTCCTACGGTGACCCCGACCGTGAGGGTGGAGCCCATTACCCCCGTTCGTACAACGGCAGTGCCATGCCCGCCCAGGGAGCCATGGCTGGTGGAGCGCTCACTGAATACGAAATTCTTGGACTGATTTGCCATATTCGTTATGACATTTCAGGTGCTGATGAGACTGGCGAATGGGCTGAAGAGTACGAAAAATGGTGTTCAGCCGAGAGCGAGATCTTCTTGGGCCTCGAAGACGGTTCGCTCACCTTTGACAGTCCTGAACTTGGTGTTGGTACAGCACCCCGTCTCGGAACGACTGCTGACGCCGCAATCATGACCGAAGGCTGATCGCAGTCAGCGGTGGTCAAGCCACCATCGCACCCCGACAACCCATGACATTATGAACTTGACATCATGAACTTGAGATCATGAGCAATCACCACGACGTTCTGGTCATCGGCGCTGGTCCCGCCGGAGCTGCCGCTGGATATTGGCTCGCCCAAGAGGGTCTCGATGTCGTGATGGTCGACAAGAAGGTTTTCCCGCGAGAAAAGACTTGTGGAGACGGCATCACCCCCAGAGCCGTCAAGCAAATCAACGACATGGGACTCGGCGATCAATTGTCGCAGTTCCATCGCTACGACGGACTGCGCGCCACTGCTCACGGTCAAGCACTTGAACTGCGCTGGCCCACTCATCCGATATACCCGCAACATGGTTACGTCGTGCGCCGTCGCGAACTCGACACCATGGTTGCACGAAATGCTGTCACTGCTGGCGCAACGTTGCTTGAAGGTCACGAAGCACTTGCACCTGTTCTTGAACGCGGATTTGTACGCGGTGCAACAGTGCAAGCAAATGATTCTGAAACTCCATTCAATATCACCGCGCGTTATGTGATTGTTGCTGATGGAGCGAACAGTCGATTCGGTCGCGCGCTCGGAACATTCCGCACTAAAGAGTGGCCCTACGGAACTGCAATTCGTACGTATTGGGAAACACCCCGACACGCCGAGCCATGGATCGAGTCTGTACTAGACGTGAAAGATCGCCAAGGCAATCCGATGCCTGGTTATGGATGGATCTTTCCGGTTGGCGATGGCACTGTGAACATCGGTGTTGGTTTGTTGTCAACGTTCCGCGATTTCAAGAGTGTCAACACCACGCACTTGCTCAACGAATACGCCCATATGATCGCCGATCGTTGGGAAATCAATCCTGATCAACCAACTGGCAAAGCAACATCTAGGCGTATCCCCATGGGTGGTTCAGTTGGACCGAAATCGGGACCCACATATCTGGTTGTCGGCGACTCAGCCGGAAGTGTCAATCCATTTAACGGCGAAGGCATTGGCTACGCCTATGAGACCGCGCGCATGGCGGCACAAATTTTGACTGAAGCAATTCGCAACAACGATCCCACCGCATTGCAGCGCTACCAAACTTTGATTGACGATGAATATGGTCAGTACTTCAAAGTGGCACGTTTGTTTGCCCGCATTATTGGTCGACCAGCCATCATGCGCGAACTATCACGCGTCGGAATCAATAATCGCACCCTCATGGAGTGGGTAATGCGCATCATGACCAACTTGTTGCGCCCCGACGAAATTGGTCCGGCTGAAGCTGCCTACAAAGCAGCAGCAGCGATTGTGAGACTTGCGCCAAACGCCTAGTTAACTGCGGATTGACGGCGGATTTATTGACCAATACAACGCACTGCTGAAACCTGCGCTTGCGCAAGATCAACAATCGTGACATGGCGATCGGCAAACTTTTGCACGAACGCCGTGAGGTTTGGGGTTTCCTCTTTGCAACGTCGTATAACTTTGTCGAGCAACGGAACTTCCCAACCATTCGTTAGTTGCGCATAGGTAACGCCATCAATCAAATTTTCAATGGCTGGTAATTCAAGTTCGGACGTTCCTTCTGCTGGTGCCGCAACTAATGCAAACCACACAAGTCCATCACCCAAAGTATCTGCTAACAAAACACAAGCATTCAACGCATCGGGGAATAAGCACGATGATTCGGCCAAAGTTCCGTCGGCAATCGTCAACACTCGTCCATCTTGCAAAACGGCTGTTGCATCACCACGAGTTACTCCACCAGATATAGACCATGTTCCCTCGGAACGAATCGTCGAAGTCTGCGCAATCAAATCAATGCGTCGTGACTTGGCGTTGATGACAACTTCTGTCGGGCTACTTCCGCCTTGACAGGCCCACAGCACGGCGGTCATTGCAAAGAGCACACCTAACGCTGCCCAATATCGCCAACTGAGAAACTGTCGCACGTTGAGATCGTACGGCTTCAGGTAGTCACTTCGCGGGCAGCTCGATGAAAACGCTCTGCTAAATCGTTCATCACCGCATCGGTATGACCGAGACCAACAAAGATTGCTTCATAGGCACCAGGCGCCATGGCGACACCTTCATTCAATAACGAATGGAAAAGGCGCGCATACAACGCTTCATCGGTTTTCTTGGCTTCATCGAAATTGATCGGTAAACGTGAGCCACCGAGAGCATTCCCCAAGTAGATGCCGACCAATGTGCCAACGCGTGATGTGATGACCGGCAAGCCTGCCGCGCTGGTGGCTTCAGTAATCAAACTTGCAAGTCGCGTCGCGCGCGATTCAAGTTCGGTGTAAACGTCTGGTGTGAGCTCACTCAACGCAGCCAAGCCAGCAGCTGTTGCCATTGGATTACCGGCAAGTGTTCCTGCATGAAAAACTTTGCCAATTGGCGTGAGGTTTTCCATCACATCACGACGTCCACCGACTGCACCGATGGGTAGACCCCCACCGATCACTTTGCCGAAACAGGTGAGGTCGGGCTTCACATTGAATCGACCTTGAGCACCATCAACACCAAGACGGAAGCCGGTAATGACTTCGTCGAACACCAACAGTGCGCCGACTTTGTCGCAGGCCGCACGTAGACCCTCAAGAAAACCAGGTGCTGGTGCGACGACACCCATGTTTGCCGCAACTGCTTCAACAATCACACAGGCAACCGTGTCGTCAATCTCTGGAACCACGTTGTATGGAGCAACGATGGTGTTGACAACTGCTTCAGGCGGCACACCAGCGGTACCTGGCAATCCGAGTGTTGCAACACCGCTTCCACCTGCGACTAACAATGCGTCGGTTGCGCCATGAAAGTTGCCACTAAAAGTAATGACTTTTGCACGACCAGTCAGACCGCGCGCTAATCGAATAACGGTTGATGTTGCTTCGGTGCCCGAGTTCATGAAGCGCACACGTTCGCACGATGGCACCCGTTCACTTATTGCTTCAGCCAATTTCATTTCGCGAGGCGTTGGTGCACCAAAGGATGT
>CAMDER010000035.1 GCA_945896935.1 Bifidobacterium breve
CCGAGTCAATCACTGACACTTCTGCACAACGTTTGTTGCGAAGTCATCAATGAACGGCTTGTAGGCCGCCGACATATCGGCGAGCCCTGCATGGTCGCCTGCTGATGGATTCCCGAGAGCCCAAGGCATACACAGAGTTCCAGTCATGCCCATTTCTTCTTCAGCGCGCTTATATAAATCTGCTGTCGGCATGGCATACAACCCACAAATGATTTCGAAGTTGTCGTTTTCACGTCCGTACTCGCGCAGGTAACCCTTGAGCTTGGCGATATGTACTTGTGCTTCCTCAACGGGATACGCATTACCAATCCAGCCGTCACCAACTTTCGCGGCGCGCTTCAGCGCAGCGTCGGTATGGCCTCCGATGTAAATCGGAATTCTTGATGGAGGCGATGGTTCCATTGTGATCGCAGGAATGTCGTAGTACTCGCCGTGGAATTCAACCCAACCGCCACCCCACATGGCGCGCAAGGCCTCAACCATTTCGGTGAGTCGCTTACCGCGATTCGAGAAGTCTTGACCTTGTAGATCGAATTCTTCTTTCATCCAGCCGGCACCTGCACCGAGAGCAACGCGGCCATCAGACAAAACCGAAGCCGTCGCAATTTCTTTCGCGAGTTGCAACAACGGACGATGACCAGCCACATAGATATTGGTCGTGAAGTTCAATTGCTTGGTCACGCTGGTCATTGCGCCGATTAACACCCACGGGTCGGGCCAAGCAGTTTCTGGTTCCCAAATAGGTCGACCATCGGGGTGTGGAGAATACGGATACTTCGACTGCAGATTCTTTGGGTACACGAGATGATCACTCACCATTAAGCCGTGATAGCCGGCTTCATCTAGTAACTGGGCAATATGCACCAGTTGTTTCGTCTTCATAAATGCAGTTGCGCACCAGAACTTCATCATCACCCTCCGTTTCTGACACTCTGTCAGATGATGAGTGAACTTGACAGCATTGACGAGCCAATTGTTCAGGTCGAGATGCACGAAAACGCCTCGGGCACGATCGCTGTCGTCACTCTCAATCGTCCCGAATCTCGCAATGCCCTCAATGCCGCCCTTTCGGCCGCACTCCCCGCGGCTATCTCACAATGCGATTCCGATCCAAATGTGCGGGCAATCATACTGACCGGAGCCGACCCCGCCTTTTGTGCGGGCTTTGATCTTCGTGATGTTTCTGGCGGCGAGAAAAAGGGCGAGAATCCGCACCCCGGATATTGGGGTGCACTGCCCTCAACACGCGTTCCCGTCATTGGTGCGATCAACGGTGCAGCGGTCACCGGTGGATTTGAAATTGCGTTGGCCTGCGATTTCTTGATTGCCTCCGACAAAGCACGTTTCGCAGACACTCATGCAAAGGTCGGCATGATTCCGGGCTGGGGACTCACTGTCAAGCTCCCACGCCTGATCGGTACGGGACGGGCACGACGAATGAGTCTCACTGCAGAAATGATCTCGGCACAAACTGCTCTTGAATGGGGACTTGTTACCGAAGTTGTCTCTCACGATCAACTGTTGTCGCGTGCGTTAGAAATCGCAGAATCAATTGCTGGCAACCACGCAGGCGCGATGACAGCGATACGTTCGCTCTATGACGAAGTCGCACCTCTCGGAGATAGCGATGGCGCATACTCACTAGAAAATCAACGCGCCCGCGAGTGGGCAAAGATTCGTTCGCAACAAGTACGAGGTAATTCGTAATGCGCGTCTATGCGGGAATGGACCCACGTCTAGCAATTCGCGATATCGCAGCACATGCGCAACGCATTGAGCGGCTTGGCTACGACGGACTCCACATTGCTGAAACCGTTCATGATCCTTTTCTCGCATCAATGGCTGCGTTACAAGCAACCACAACACTGACTGTTCGCACATCGGTTGCTCTTGCTCTCGTCCGCAGTCCCATGGCCATCGCCTACACCGCCTGGGATTTAGTCGCCCTGTCGGATGGACGTTTCCAACTCGGTCTCGGAACGCAAATTCGGCCCCATATTGAACGACGTTTCGGCGCTCAGTTCGATGATCCAACCGGTCGCCTGCGTGATCACATCGGTGCAGTTCGCGCGTGCTGGCGGGCTTTTGACGGAGTCGAAAAACTTGATTACAGCAGCGAGCACTACACGCTCAATCTGTTGACGCCTAATTTCACGCCAGACCCACTTCCCGAGCACATTGAGCGCCCAAATATTTGGATGGGTGGGGTCAACAAAAAGTTGGTCGAACTTGCCGGCCAAATTGCCGATGGCTTTGTCACGCATCCAACAAACAGTCACCCCAGATATTTACGTGAACTTTGTCGACCAGGTTTATCGACCGGTGCACAACAAGCGAACCGTTCCGTTGATGAAGTCGAATTAGTGGTTGGAACACAATGGATTTTGGGTCGCACTCAAGACGACCTCAACGAGCGACGCGAACATAACCGACGACTCCTGGCATTTCTTTATTCAACGCCTGCATACGAACGAACCCTTGAACTATTTGGATGGAGTGAACTAGCACCCCAACTTCGTTCACTCATTCGCGATCAACGCTGGAACGACTTATCAACTCTCGTCACCGATGAAGTACTTGACACACTCGTGCCCCAAGCAACTTTCGCTCAACTACCTGACGTCGCAACACAGTGGTTCAACGGACTCGCCGACGGAATTCTTGTTGCCGCACCACCCGACGACGCAAATGATCAACTACTCAACGAGGCAATTCAAGAACTGCGAAGTCGCTGAATCACATCTCGAGAAACAACTTCTTGTCCTGAGAGTTCTACGGCTTCAGCACTTCCGTCAATCAACCATTGTGCAGTAACGGCAACGTCTTCTGGTCCATTCCCAGTTATTTCACGACCTTCACGCTGAGCACGCAACGCCATCACTTCAGTCGTGACGTGGCCAGGATTCAAACTATAAGCACGTAGTCCTTGTGGTGAATACTCGGCATGCATCACACCAGCGATTCGATGCGCTGCACCTTTAGCCATCGCGTACGCGACGCCCCAACCGCCTTCGCCCGCAGGCTTTTTTGGTGCAAGTGACGCCGCCCCCGAAGTGAGGTGAATAAATACTCCGCGCTCACTTGTCAACATTCCCGGAAGAAACTTTTTCAACAGAATCATCGGAGCAACGGCATCGCCTTCAATGACACGGCGCAAACTGTCAATGGGTAAGTCCTGCAACCAGTCATTGACTCCTGGTCCCTGATAGATCGCGTTTGATACCAAAGTGTCGACCACACCAAATTCGGATAATGCTTGATCGGCCGCTTTAATCACGCTTGATTCAACAGTGAGATCCATCGGTACGGCAATGGCCCGCGATCCAAGCGCCTGACATGCTTGCGCCACATCTGCTACTGAACCGGTTAAATCAATTCCGGTTAACGGGTCATTCAATGATGTTCCAGAAAACTTTGCACCACCGTCAACCGATCGGGCTGACAAGATCAGTGAATGTCCCTGCGCCGCCAATGCCAGCGCAATCGCTCGCCCGATTCCGCGGCTCGCCCCAGTAACCATGATCACTCTGGGCACGACACTGGCCAATTTGTTCGCTCGTAGATCAGCCATGCTCTGAACTGTACGGTGGCGACATGACTGAATCTCTCATTCAATTCAATGATCGAGTCGCAATAGTGACTGGTGCAGGTCGTGGTCTCGGTCGCGAACACGCCCTTTTCCTCGCAGCACGCGGTGCCAAAGTCGTTGTCAACGATTCGTCATCCGAACACGCCACCGCGACCGCCAATGACATCGTTGAAAGAGGTGGCATCGCCATCGCTGATACCCATTCGGTCGCCGACCCCGAAGCAGCACACGAGGTCGTTCAAACGGCCCTCAACGAATTCGGAGCGCTACACATCGTTCTCAACAATGCCGGCCGTGGTGGACCGACCGGCACAATCGAACAAACCACCGATCAACAAGTTGCCACCATCATTTCGACCCACCTCGTCGGTTCGTACAACATGTCGCGAGCAGCTTGGCCCCATTTTCGCCAGCAGCAATACGGTCGAATTTTGATGACATCGTCGAGCGCTGCAATCGGATCGCTCGGAATGCCGGCCTATTCGATGGCCAAGGCTGGCTTGATCGGCTTAGCCAGATCGCTCGCTCTTGAAGGCGCCGCCGACGGAATCAAGGTCAATGTACTGATGCCCATCGGCTACACCCGATCGGCCGCCCTCAATCCCAACGAAGACACTCGCAAGTGGATGGAAGATAATTTCGCCCCTCACATGTGCTCGCCGGCCGCGGCTTGGCTCGTCCATGACGACGTTCCCTGCACCGGCCAAATTTTCACCACCGGCGCCGGTCGGACCGCCCTCATTTCGACGACTGGCGTTCCCGGATGGTCAGGCGGGCCAGATGCAACGCTTGAGGGGCTTCGCGATCACTGGTCTGAGGTCAACAACGCCGAAGGGGCAATTGCCATGACCTACAGCCGCGACGACCTGAGGTTCTACTCCGGTCCAGCCAAGTGGCGGGATTAATCCCGTCGCGGCACATCTCAACTGTGACTTCTAGATCGTGAGCGCGGTTAGGTGCGATCGGGTCGGTTTCTGACAGACTGTCAGAAACCAGCAGACGCTCGCCGCCTGCCTCTTTTCCACGGGGATCATCGCTTTCATGCATATCGGGGACACGCCAGAAGAAGCCGCTTTTCGGGCCGAGGCCCACGCTTGGCTGAAGACGCATGCCCACCGCCGCGACTCACATGAGGGCAAGACAGCCGATCACACGCGTGACCTCGCTCGGCACATGCAAGAGTGCCGCGATTGGCAGCGCGTGTTGTACGACAACAACTGGGCCGGCATTACCTGGCCCAAGCAGTACGGCGGCCGAGGCGCAAGCGCTATTCAGTCCGCAATTTTCGCCGAAGAGATGTCGCAGTTTGATGTCGCGACGGGTGCCTTCGCAGTTTCGATTGGCATGGTCGGGCCAACGCTCATCGCCCACGGAACCCCGGATCAACAACAAAAACACCTCGCACCCATTTTGAAGGGCGAAGAAGTCTGGTGCCAACTGTTCAGCGAACCTGGTTCGGGCAGCGACCTCGCGTCACTCGGAACTCGTGCAGTGCGCGACGGTGACGACTGGATCGTCAACGGACAAAAAGTGTGGACCAGCTTTGGCCAATTTGCAGACTACGCAATTTTGCTCGCACGTACCGATGTTGATCTTCCAAAACATGCTGGTATCACTTACTTCATTTTGGATATGAAGTCCCCCGGCATTGATGTGCGCCCCATTACCCAGATCACTGGTGTGCAGCACTTCAATGAAACCTTCTTGACCGATGTCCGCATCCCGCACGCAAACATCATTGGCGAAATCAATGCTGGTTGGAAGGGCGCACAGACCACGTTGATGAATGAACGCAGCCACATTGGTTCGGGCGGAACATGGTCTGTTGATCAATTGATTGAACTCGCTCAACAACGCGGACTGTCTGGCGACCTCAATATTCGTCAAGGACTTGCACAAGCTCACGCCCGCGCCGAAACCCTTCGCTATATGGGATTCCGCATGCGTACTGCGATGAGCCAAATGCGCATGCCCGGACCCGAGGCCCTCACGCTCAAATTGGCGTATGCAAATCATTGGCGTCTCACTGCCGAACTAGCCACCACAATTCTTGGAGCCGGCGCAATGCTCTGGGCTGATGACGCCCCCGAGGACAACCAGTGGGGCCAACACTTGCTGAGCCAATTTGCTATTCGTATCGGCGGCGGCACCGACGAGATTCAACACAACATCATTGCCGAGCGGGGTCTTGGCTTGCCGCGCGAACCTCAACTCGACAAAGACATGCCCTGGCGCTTGTCGAAAAAAGTTGGATGAAAGAGAATCATCATGAGCAACACCCATGCCGACATCATTGTTGATACAACACCCGAAGCCAAGACTGCATTCTTCGCCGAACTCCAAACTTATGTTGGTCTAGAAATCGGCGCGCCGACTCCGGCACCAGACGAAATCAACGCACCGATGATTCGGCATCTCGTCGAGGCTGTTGGCGACAAAAATCCCGTCTATACAAATACCGAGTTAGCAAAACAATCAATTCATGGCGGAATCGTTGCACCTCCCACAATGTTGCAAGCGTGGGTCATGAACGGCATAGACGGACCAGCACGCACTGGTGACGGGCCCTACGAACAAATGAATCAGTTGTTGTTTTCACGAGGATTCGCCAGCGTTGTCGGCACCAATAGCGAGCAGACGTACGTCCGCTATCTGCGTCCCGGAGATCAACTCACGATGCGGACGGTCATTGATTCGATCAGCGATGAAAAGACCACCGGCCTTGGCACCGGACATTTTGTGAGCACGCGCCAAGATTATTACGACGCAAAAAATGAACTCGTCGGTTCAATGCTTTTTCGCATTTTCCGTTTTCAACCTAAAGCCAAGGCACCAGCCACCAAACCCAAAGTACTTCGCCCACGTCCCGCAACAACCCACGACAATCAGTGGTATTTCGATGGGCTCAACGATGGCATCTTGTATTCGCAGGCTTGTGCCGAATGTGCTGAAGTGCGTTTTCCTACTGGGCCGATGTGTCCCACCTGTCATTCATTGAATTGGGACAAAGTTGAGATGCCGCTATCGGGCACCATTCATAGTTTTGTAATTGCTCATTATCCGCAAGTTCCAAGTTTTGAATATCCGCTCCCCGTTTTGCTTGTTGACATCGATCCATCGCTCTCTCACACAGACAAGCCAGGCAACAACAAGGTGCGCATGATTATGAACTCTGCTGACACCGACCTCGACA
Organism: Bifidobacterium breve; assembly: GCA_945896935.1. GTDB lineage: Bacteria > Actinomycetota > Acidimicrobiia > Acidimicrobiales > Ilumatobacteraceae > Casp-actino8. The sequence goes on from CAMDER010000035.1 coordinate 6,783, forward strand.
CTCTCGTTGTCGGAGCACGAGTGCGTATCGAAATTCGTGCAACCGACCCCGATATGAAACTTCCTTTCGCCATTCTCGATCCGACTAGCAACACCGGAGCTGCCTCATGAATTTCGATCTTTCCGAAGAACAGCAAGTCATTAAAGATCTCGCCCTCCAGATTTTCGAAGGTCAGTCGACCGTTGAACGCGTCAAGGTCGCCGAAAAAGGTGACGGATTCGATCGCGACATGTGGCAACAACTCGCCAACAGCGGCATTCAGGCCCTGTGTGTCCCCGAAGAGTTTGGCGGAAGTGGTTTTGGCGGCGTTGAACTTTCCCTTGCACTCATGGGGCAAGGTCGCTATGTCGCCCCCGTCCCGCTATGGACAACGGGAGTCAGTGCACTAGCAATTACCGACTTTGGTTCTCCCGACCAACAACGCAATCTCTTGCCTGGTCTCGCTAGTGGCGAAACAATTTTTACAATCGCGCTGGCCGAATCGGGCGCTAACGATGTCATGCGGCCCACAGTTGTTGCAACTGTCACCGGCGACTCAGTGAAGTTGCAGGGTTACAAGCCAGCGGTTCCATTTGCGCAACACGCAAACTTCGTCTTGGTGCCCATCACTTTCGCCGGCAACTCAAGCAACGATGTTGGCGTAGCCATTGTTGATCTTTCATCAAGTGGTGTTTCACAGACAGAAGTGAAGACAACGAACCACGAGCCACAATCTCACATCTCATTTGACTGCACAATTGCTCTGGGCGATATTCTCGGTCACGGAGCCGGCATCGATAATCGCGAAGCATTGCGTTCTGTTTTTGAGCATTCACTCACTGCTCTTGCGGCAATTCAAGTTGGTGTCGCCGAAGGTTCGCTGGCATATGTTTCAACTCACTTGTCGTCACGCCGTCAATTTGGCAAACCTCTCGCCGCTTTCCAGGCGACAACCCAGCGAGCCGCTGACGGTTACATCACCACTGAAGCGATGCGAGTGACGGCTCTCAATGCTGCGTGGCGACTGGCCGAGGGTTTCGACGCCCGCCGCGATGTCGCTGTTGCTGCATATTGGGCCAGCGAAGGCGCCCAACAAGTTGTCACCGCCGCACAACACCTGCACGGTGGTATTGGTGCCGATGTCGACTACCCCGTGCACCGTTACTTTTTGTGGGGCATTCAATTAGCAAGCGTTCTTGGATCAGCGAGTTCGCACCTCGCCCGACTCGGCAACTTAATTGCCAGAACGTGAAACGAGCCTGATATGACGACTCTTCCCGCTACCCGTGAATTCAAGAATGTCAACGTTGGCGATGAACTCACAGCGATCGACCTGCCCATTACTCGCACCCTTATTGTTTCAACTGCTATCGCCACTCGCGATTATCAAGTTGTTCATCATGATCCGTCCATTGCCGCCGAACGCGGTTCACAAGACATCATCATGAATATTCTCACGTCGAATGCATTCGTCGGACGCTTTGTGACCGACTGGACTGGACCCAACTCATTTATTCGTTCGGTCAAAGTTCGCCTTGGTGCACCCAACTACCCCGGTGACACCATGGTGATCACTGGATCAGTCACCGCGAAAGACGAAGCCACCAAAGCAATCACGGTCGCGGTCAAGGGATCGAACTCAATGGGCGACCACATGAATGCAACCGTCGAGGTGGTTTTGCCATGAGCATCAATCGTCCCGGAAATCAACTCGGAGGCAGGGCCTCAATCGTTGGTATCGGTGCAACTGAATTTTCTAAAGATTCTGGTCGCAGCGAAATGAGTTTGGCGAGCGAAGCAGTTGCCGCCGCGATCGCTGATGCTGGTCTGAAGCCATCCGACATTGACGGCATGGTCACGTATTCAACTGACAATAACCCTGACGTCGAAATTGCTCGCCATGTTGGTATCGGAAGTTTGCGTCATTTCAGTCGCGTGCATTACGGCGGCGGTGCCGCGTGCGGCACGATCGTGATGGCTGCAATGGCAGTCGCAACCGGTGTTGCCGACGCAGTTGTTTGTTATCGCGCCTTCAACGAACGCAGCGGCCGTCGTTTTGGCGCCGGCGTGCAAGATCTGCCCAATGCAGCAACTGCTGAACGAGCTCAGTTTTCGTGGACAACTCCAGCCGGCCAACTGACTCCTGCTAGTTGGGTAGCCATGGTCGCGCGTCGATACATGCACCTTTACGGCGCGACCTCTGCAGATTTTGGTCGAGTAGCCGTCGCTGGACGACGCCACGCAGCCAACAACCCTGCTGCGTGGTTTTACAACGACCCCATCACTCTCGAAGATCACCAAGCCAGCCGTTGGATCGTTGATCCCTTGCACTTACTTGACTGCTGTCAAGAAAGCGATGGCGGACAAGCTTTAGTCGTCACGAGTGCCGAACGCGCTCGTGATTTGCCGAATACTCCCGCATTAATCGTTGCTGGTGCTCAAGGTGCTGGCGTCGATCAATGGACCATGACTTCGTTCTTCCGTGACGACATCGCCCAACTTCCTGAAATGAAAGTTGTTGCCGACGAACTATGGACATCTTCGGGGCTCACGCCCTCCGATATTCAGACGGCGATTTTGTACGACCACTTCACGCCATACGTGTTGATGCAACTTGAAGAGTTTGGCTTTTGTGGCCGCGGCGAGGCCAAGGATTTCATCAAAGATGGCGCCCTTGAAATTGGTGGTCGCCTCCCCATCAACACTCACGGTGGCCAACTTGGCGAGGCGTACATCCATGGCATGAACGGTATTGCGGAAGCAGTTCGACAGGTCCGTGGCACAAGTGTCAATCAGGTAGATAAGGTTGAAAACGTTCTCGTGACTGCTGGCACGGGTGTGCCCACAAGCGGGCTAATTCTGGGGGTAGACCGATGAGCCAAGACACCAATTCGGATTTGAGCTTCGACTCACTTGATGTCATTTCCAATGAGGTGTACCGCAACGGTCCGCCTCACGAGTTACTCACTCGCCTACGCAATGAAGCTCCAATTGCGCGCCATCGTGGCATCGAACAGGGTTACCCCGAATGGTTTTGGGCACTCACTCGTCATGCGGACATCGTTGAAGTGAGTCGCAAGTTTCAGACCTATTCTTCGGCGGCCAAAGGCTCGTTAATGAATCAAGATCGACCCGATCTTGACCTCGCCCGCTTGATGATTGACCTCGATCCTCCCGAACACACTCGCTTGAAGAGTTTGGTCAATCGCGGATTCACGCCTAAGGCAATGCGCATGCTTGAAACACACTTCCGCGAAGTGGCAATTCAACTCATTGACGAAGCCTTACAAGAGAAAACTCTTGATTTCGTCGACAAGGTTTCGGCCGAACTACCCCTCATCGCGATTGCCGAACTTGTCGGAATTCCGGTTGAAGATCGTCGTAAAGTTTTCCACTGGTCAAACACCATGATTGGCACCACCGACCCCGACTTTGCTGGTTCACCAGAAGATGCCCAAATTGCCGCCGGCGAGTTGTACATGTACTCGAATGAGTTGGCTGCACAGCGCAAGATTGAACCAAAAGATGACATCATCACCACGCTGATCAGCGAACACGATGGTGACGTACTCACCGAACACGAATTTGACCTTTTCATGTTGCTGCTCGCCGTTGCCGGCAACGAGACCACCCGTAACGGAATCAGTCACGGTGTTCTTGCCATGATTGAAAACCCCGATCAGTGGAACTTGTTAAAGAATGATCCAAGTTTGGTGACAACAGCTGTTGAAGAAATTCTTCGTTGGGGAACTCCGGTCAATAACTTCCGCCGTACTGCGGTGTGCGATGTCGACCTTCACGGAGTTCAGATCAAAGAAGGCGATGCTGTCGCGATGTTGTATCCATCGGCAAACCGTGACGATTCTGTTTTCAAGGATCCTTTCAAGTTTGATATCTCGCGCAACCCCAACCCGCACGTCACCTTTGGTGGTGGCGGTCCACACTTCTGCCTCGGCGCAAACTTGGCACGACTTGAAATGCGCATCTTGTTTGAAGAAATGGCCAAGCGCATCGATTCCATCGAGCTCACTGGCGAAGTTCGCAAATTGCGCTCAAGTTTCATTCACGGGATCAAAACTCTTCCCGTACATCTTCAAGCACGCTAAATACCTTCATCAATTTTCAATTCAAGGAGTCATCATGGCCAATCCCGTCATCATCGAAGCAGGTCGTTCAGCAATTGGTAAGCGCAACGGCGCTTTTGCCGATCTTCATGCCGTCAAGTTGCTCGGCGCCGTGCAGAACGGAGTGTTGCAACGTGCGGGCCTTGACCCAATTTCGCTCGGCCAAATCATCGGTGGCTGCGTCACCCAAGCCGGCGAACAAGCCAGCAACGTGTCACGTACCGCCTGGCTCAATGAAGGACTCCCCTGGCAAGTTGCCGCAACAACCATCGATTGTCAGTGTGGTTCAAGCCAGCAAGCCAACCACATGATTCACAACATGATTCATGCCGGCGTTATTGACTCGGGCATGGCCTGCGGCGTTGAGCACATGAGCAAAGTGTGGTTGGGTGCCAACGTTCCACGACTCGGCGAAGGCGCCGACACAACTTTTGTCAATGGCAGTTCAAAGCCCGCAGAATTTGCTCTCGACATGCCCGACCAATTCGGTGCAGCCGAGCGCATTGCCGATCGCCGCGGAATCACTCGTGAGGATGTCGATTACCTCGGTCTTATTTCGCAACAAAAAGCCATCCGCGCCACCGCAGAAGGTCGCTTTGAGCGCGAGATCATTCCGATCGAAGTGACCGATTCTGAAGGTAAGACAACTGTTGTCTCTCGCGACGGCGGACTCCGTGAAACAACCGCCGAAAAGTTGGCCAGCCTGAACCCCGTGATGCCCGGCGGACGCCACACCGCTGGAAACAGCAGTCAGATCAGCGATGGTGCTGCCGCCGTACTGTGGATGGATGCCGATCGTGCCAAAGGCGAAGGCCTCAAAGCCCGCGCGCGTATTGTTTCGCAGTGCCTCGTTGGTGCTGAACCGTTTTACCACCTTGATGGTCCAGTTCAATCAACCGAAAAAGTTCTCAAAGACTCCGGCATGACGATGAAAGATATTGACATCGTTGAAATCAACGAGGCATTCGCCAGCGTGGTGCTGAGTTGGGCGCAAGTTCACGGCGTCAGCCGCGATGACTTGATGAGCAAGGTCAATGTGAACGGTGGCGCAATTGCTCTTGGTCACCCGGTTGGTTCAACCGGCAGCCGTCTGATTACGACTGCTCTGCATGAACTTGAGCGCACCGACAAAGAGTTTGCTTTGATCACCATGTGTTGCGGTGGCGCTGTTTCAACAGCCACCATCATTCAGCGCATCGGCTAAATCACATTTATCGAGTTGAGCGCACGAGTCCTAAACCGGCTGTCGCAACCAATTCGCGCTGAATCTCATTGACGCCGCCACCAAATGTGTTGATTTGTGCAGCACGAGCAGCGCGTTCAACTTCACCATGAATAACTGCGCCTTCAGAACCCTCACGTAGGTGCGATACCGGGCCAAGAATTCCCTGCAGAGTGCGATAGACCTCAACGGCCTTCTCGGTGCCAAATACTTTGACACCCGATGCTTCGGCTGGTCCGAGCGTGTTATCTGAAACGGCTTTGGCCAACTTCCAGGTCATCAATCGAATGGCATCGAGAAGTGCATGACTCTTCGCGAGATCGGCTTGTACCCACGGAACATCGATCATCTTTTGATCGTGACCACTTCCGCTGGGAGTGACGCGACACCATGTGGTGACATCGTCTAACAGACGTTCGGTCAGACCCGACAACGCGGCCAAACCAACGCGCTCGTGATTGAGCTGCATGGTGATGAGTTTCCAGCCACCGTTAATTTCACCGATCACATTTTCTTTCGGAACGCGTACATCGGTGTAGTAAGTCGCTGTCGTCATGACTCCACCAACAGTCACAATGGGAGTCCATTCGAAGCCCGGTGTCTTGGTCGGGACAATGATCAGGGTGATGCCTTGATGCTTCGGTGCTTCGGTGTCGGTGCGGCATGCCAACCAGACATAGTCAGACTGGTTGGCACCCGAGGTGTAGACCTTGTTGCCATTGATGACCCACTCATCACCATCGAGCACCGCTGAACAACGCAAAGCGGCCAAATCGGTACCAGCCTCGGGTTCGGTGTAACCAATGGCAAAGTTAATTTCGCCCTGAAGAATTCCGGTGAGGTACTGATCTTTTTGGGCTTGGGTTCCGTGAGCCATGATGGCCGGACCAACCGTGTTGACCGTGACGAACGGGAACGGCGCATGAGCGCGTTGAATTTCGTCAAACATGATGAACTGATCAGTTGCCGGACGACCCTGGCCGCCGAATTCTTTGGGCCAACCGAGACCGAGCCAACCATCAGCGCCAAGTTTGCGCACGAGTTCACGGAACAATGGCCTTCCTTCGCCCGATTCACCCAACTCGGCCCGTACTTCAGGAGTCAACATCGCCGCAAAATATTCACGGAGTTCTTTGCGTAGTGCCTGCTGTTCGGGAGTTTCGGCGAGATACATGGA
>CAMDER010000036.1 GCA_945896935.1 Bifidobacterium breve
CTTATCGACTTGCAGTATCACGATGTCGTTCGTAGTCGTGGTTTGTTTTACAAGATGCAGAGTCGTGGCTTAGTCGAGCGGGTGTGTACAGATGCTGACATTCTTGAAGCCATGGATGTCCCTCCACAGACGACTCGGGCTCGCCTGCGAGGCGAGTTCATCCGAGCCGCCAAAGAGAAGAAGCGTGATTACACAGTTGATTGGGTTCATCTCAAATTGAATGATCAGGCGCAAAGAACCGTTTTATGTAAAGACCCGTTCAAGAGTCGGGACGAACGCGTCGAAAAACTTATCGCATCGCTCTGAGGCGTCATGCTTGGGCGGTCCAGACGCTGTACGGTTAAAGGTTCATGAGCGAAGGAATTGAAATCTCAGAGGACAGCGCATTGGCTGTGGCCGATGATGCTGAAACTGGCGAGGCCATTCGTGCTGATTTGAGTGAGAAGCAACGATCACAGATGCGGGCTGTTTGGGAATGGATTTTCGTTGTCGTGGTTGCTATTGGCGCGGCGATGTTGATTCGGCTGTTCTTGTTTCAGCAGTACTACATCGATGGACCAAGCATGCAGACCACCTTGATGCCCCAAGATCGCGTTCTAGTCAACAAAATGTCTTACAAACTGCATGATATTCACCGCGGCGATGTGATCGTTTTCGATCGAGTCACTAACCAGGTCCAACACGATGATCTCATTAAGCGAGTGTTGGGTTTGCCTGGTGAGACTTTAGAAATTCGCTCATGCATCGTGTATATCGATGGCGTACAAGTGGATGAGCCCTATTTGAACCCTGAACAAACTTCGCAAATTGAACCCAGCGCGCGTTGTGGTTCGCACACAGATATGGCACCCATAGAGGTGCCAGAAGATATGGTTTTTGTTATGGGTGACAATCGCGTGCAAAGCCTTGACAGTCGCGTCTTTGGGCCTATCGATACTGACAAAGTTCGTGGTCGGGCATTCGTGGTCATTTGGCCCGCAAGTGCGTGGGCCTGGCTCTAGCACTTATACATTGCGGGTAAAGGCATCGATCATGCGATCGGTGTAATCGCTGAATACGCCATCAAGTCCCATGCGAATTCCATCATCGAGCACATAGCCCTGTTGCATATCCCAACCAAGGGCGTAACGATTAAAGCGATGGAACAAAGTCACTAGTCCACCATTCCAATCGGTGTGATGCATATTGATGCAGTCGACGCCGGATTCGTGTAGTTGAGCGGCGCGCCGTTCGGGGCCTTCTTTCAGGCGACTGAGGCGTGTTGAATCAACAAGTTTTGCTGCGGTGAGAGACCGCCAACTAGCGACGACTTGCCACTTGTGATGGCAGAGCCAGAGTCGTGGTTCAAGTTCTGGTTTCACCAACCGAACGGCATCAAGAGTGGCGGGTAGGGCCGCGAGATCTTTGACGTCCAATGAAAAATCAAAATCGCCGCTCACGGCATCAAGCATTGCTGCGACTGTCGGAATATGACTGGGCAGGTCTGCCTGTGCCATCTCTGAAATAGGGATTTTGCGCCCCCGGCGACGGACAATTCCATCGTGATCGAGAACGGCGATTCCATCTGAAGTGACCCAGACATCACTTTCAAGCCCGGTTGCGCCAAGACGTAGCGCTAGTTGAAAAGCCTCAATCGTGTTTTCGGGAGCGTAGGCCCGAGCTCCGCGGTGAGCGAAGGCAATCGGGGGGTCGATCAGAGAAGGAAGGCGTTGCTGCACGAGATGATGATGTCATGGTCAAGGAATTCGAGCAAGTACTGCACAGCGGGGCTCTTTATCTCGAGTCTCGGTAATTAGACTCGTCGTGTGTTCAACATGTCGGGTAGCGAGATCGTCGTCATCTTGTTGTTGGCGCTGATTGTTCTTGGTCCTGAAAAGCTTCCTGAGGCGATTCGCAAGTTTGGCCGGGTGTACAGCGAGATTCGAAAGGTGAGTAACGGATTTCAAAGTGAATTTAAAAGCGCTTTCGATGAGCCGATGAAAGAGCTCCGCGAGACTGCACAGTTGACGCGTGATGCAGTTTTAAAACCCCTCAAGGATGAGCCCGAAACCAAAAAGCCTCCTGCAGCCACTGAAGCTGTTTCGCCGCCCGAGATCGAAGGTGATGACTCGTGAAATTACCTTTTGGAAATAAGAATAAGGAAAAGAAAGGCGCATCTACTGAAGATGCCATGACTTTGACCGAACATTTGGCCGAATTGCGTTCGCGACTGATTCGAGCAGTGTTAGCCGTCGCCATCGGGATGATGGGTGTGCTGGCGTTTTATGAACCAGTTTTGAGATTCTTGCGTCAACCATATGACAACGTTTGTCAACGACGTCCCGATCTTGTTTCAAACTGTGACTTCTATTCGCTCGGACCGCTTGAAGGATTCAATGCTCGTTTAAAGATTTCTCTGTACGGTGGCGTGATCTTGGCTCTGCCAGTGGTGTTGTGGCAGATCTGGCGTTTTGTTGTTCCTGCAATGCACGCGAAAGAAAAGCGTTACGCAATTCCGTTTGTCTTTTCGTCAGTCGTGCTCTTTGTGCTCGGCGGCTTTTTCGCCTATTTCACGTTAGATAAGGGCCTTGAGTGGTTGATCTCGTGGTCGGGGAGCGATGTTCAACAGGCTTTCCAGATTTCAAAGTATGTGAGTTTCGTGGGACTCATGGTGGCGGCCTTCGGGATCGGTTTTGAATTCCCGGTGCTGTTGGTGTTCTTGCAACTAGTCGGTGTCTTGAAACCACGACAGTTAATTGAAGGTTGGCGAGTCGCCATTGTGGTCATTGTGGTGATTGCTGCGGTTATCACGCCATCGGGCGATCCCATCACTCTGGCGCTTTTGTCAGTTCCGTTGATTGTTTTCTATTTCATTTCCATCTTGATCGGTCATCTCGGAACGCGAAATCGTCCCGTTGACGCATAAGACACTGTTCAACGAGTCCCACGAGGCAGACTGTGAATGTGCGGAATGACCGGCCGGCGCTGATCGCCCACTACAACTTCCCCCTTGATCGTTTTCAGATTGAGGCGATGGATGTGCTTGATGCTGGTGAATCTGTTTTGGTGGCTGCCCCAACTGGCAGCGGTAAGACTGTGGTGGCCGAGTACGGAATTTCGTGTGCGCTGGCCGATGGTAAGCGGGCCTTTTATACCGCCCCAATCAAAGCTTTATCGAATCAGAAATATAACGATCTTGTTGAGTTGTACGGACGGGACAAAATCGGACTTCTCACCGGTGATAACGCGGTGAACGGAGAAGCCCCGATCGTAGTCATGACGACAGAAGTTTTGCGCAACATGATTTACGCGCGGTCTCGAGCTCTAGACGATCTGGCTGTGGTGGTGCTCGATGAGGTGCACTTCATTCAAGATACTTTTCGTGGTCCAGTTTGGGAAGAAGTGATTATCCATCTGCCTCGCCGGGTGAAGTTGGTGTGTCTATCAGCCACGGTGAGTAACGCCAATGAGGTTGCCGACTGGATCAGTACCGTTCGTGGTCCGACAAAGTTTGTCGTTGAAGAAAAGCGTCCAGTTGAACTTGAGAATCTGTACATGGTCGGGGACAAAACTGCACAACGCGAGCATCTCTTTCCGACGCTGGTTTCTGGTCGACCAAATCCTGAGGCAGCGCGTCTCGAAGAACAGATTCGAAAAGTGGGTGGTCGGAGCCAGGTTAAAGGCCGACCACGGCGAGCGTTATATACGCCGAGTCGTCTTGAAGTTGTTGATCGCTTGAATGAGGAAGGTCTACTCCCAGCAATATTTTTCATCTTCAGTAGAAACGGTTGCAACGAAGCGGCGCAATCGTGTCTGAAACAAGGTTTACGTTTGACATCGCCGGACGAACGTCGTCGCATCCAAGAAATTGTTGCGAGCCGTTTGGGCGATATTGACGAAGATGATCTTGATGTCTTGGGGTATCCGCTATTTGTCGCTCAATTGGAGGCTGGCATTGCGGCTCACCACGCTGGATTGGTACCGCCGTTTAAAGAAACAGTTGAAGCCTGTTTTGTCGAAGGTCTGGTCAAGATTGTTTTTGCTACCGAAACCTTGGCGGTTGGTATCAACATGCCGGCCCGTTCAGTAGTGATTGAAAAATTATCAAAGTTCACCGGTGAACATCACGAATTTTTGACGGCTGGTGAATTTACACAGCTGACTGGACGGGCGGGTCGCCGTGGTTTGGACGACAAGGGACATGCGGTTGTCTTGTGGAATCCTTTTGTGACTTTTGATCAAGTTGCTGCGCTGGCGAGTTCGCGTACGTTCAGGTTGACCTCGTCGTTTCGACCGACCTACAACATGGCGGTCAACTTGGTTCGCTCGTACTCGAGCGAAGAAGCACGCCACTTGTTAAATCTTTCCTTCGCCCAATATCAAGCCGATCGTGATGTCGTCAAGATTGAAACTCGACTTGACCGTCGCTTAGAACAATTGTCAGAACTTCGTCTTGCGGCAGAAAGTCCATTTGGAGATATCCATGACTATCGAGCGCGACTTGAAGGAACATTGGGAATTCGAAGTGAGAGTTCTATTGAGTTCGCAATGGCTCGGCTGCGGCCAGGCTCGGTCATTTACGTTGACAATGGTAAAACTCCAGGTCGCGCAGTTGTTTTGTCGACTGCGAACCGTTCTGGAGGTGTGAAACTCACTGTTTTGACGGCGAAGCGGGCGACCCTGAATCTCTCGTCGCGAGATTTTCATGAGCCACCGCGAGCACTTGGTCTGATTGAACTTCCTGAACCATTTGCTCCGACGCAACCCGATTTTCAAAAGGTCGTCATTACTCGATTGCATCAAGCCCGTGAAGTTGCGAGTGAATGGAGTTCGCCCGAACCAGGTCGACAGGCAGTGCATCAAGTTGAAGATGACCCTGACTTGCGCGACCGCTTGAAGGCAGCAGCTCAAGCCGATCGTGTTGCTCGCGACGTTGACCAACTGCGAGAACAAGTGCGCGGCAAAGGAAACTCAGTTGCCCGCAAATTTGAACGGGTGTTGCGCATTCTTCAGGACTGGGACTATGTCTCGGGTTGGTCTTTAACAGAAAAAGGCGAGGTGCTCGCTCGTACTTTCCATGAGAGCGATCTATTGGTCGCTGACTGCCTCGACCGCGGTTATCTTGATGACTTAGATCCGGCGTCGTTGGCGGCCTTGGTCTCGGTATTCGTATACGAACATCGTTCGAGCGAAGCACCTCCGGCTCCTTGGTTTCCATCAGCAGAGGTTCGCAAAAAATGGCGTCGCATTGAATCGGTGAGCCGAGAGTTGCAAGCAACTGAAGAGGCCGCATCTTTAAATCAACATCGAGCACCCGATCCCACTTATATTGCAATCGCTTATGCATGGGCTGCTGGTGAGGGTTTTGCCGAAGTCGTCGAAGCTGAAGAATTATCTGGCGGAGATTTCGTGCGCACGATGAAGCAACTCATTGACCTCTTGCGGCAGATCGGGACCATGGCTCCCGTTCCGCAAACGCGCCGCAATGCTGAAGCCGCCGCCGACTTATTGATGCGGGGAGTTGTGGCTGCGTCAACGTCGGTGCCCGGAGATATTTCATCGTGAGATCTGACGGAGAAATTTCATGGTGATTAAGAACGGCCAGGAGTGGGGTAGCGAAGCACCGGCACCACAAGGGCTGTGTCTCGCGTCGTCTGATAGTGAGTTGGCAGCCTGTATCGGCGAAGGACATCGCAATGTCGTCGTCACTGGGGGCGATATGTGGCGCACTGTTGGTGCTCAGAGTCGAACAGTTGTCGCTGGCGATTCTGCGATGTGTTTGCCCATCGACGTCATGAAAGTTGAACTTCGACTTGATGACGAATCACTAGTGTCAAAAATTGCGGTATCAACTGTCGTCTTGAGGTCTCCAAATATCAAGGGTGGCTGGCTACGTGGATCTTTGACTATCGCGGCCAATGCTCAATTCCTGGGTCATTGGGATGTCGCGCCTCGCGGTCATCCCAATGATGGTCGAGTTGAGATCACTCAAGTGGATGAAGCCATGGGTCTGCGACAACGGCTGACGGCGCGGGCGCGATTGAGCACCGGATCTCATCTTCCTCACCCATTGATTCAGACGAAGTCGGTCAAGAATTTTGTCTGGGAAGATGAAGGTCGATCGCCACAGGTTGTGTGGATTGATCGTCAACTCATTGGTCGAGTGAGAAGCCTGAGCATCGAAGTGTGTAACGATCAAGCATTTTTGTGGATGTAAGGTTTTAAAATGAGTGCAGCAAACCAGCAGATCATTGATGCAGTCGACAATCTCGCTGATCGATTAATTGCGGTCAGTCACGATATTCATGCTCATCCCGAACTGAATTATGCCGAACACTACGCTCACGATCTTTTAACTGGGGTGCTTGCCGAATACGGACTTGATGTCACGCCGCACGCGTACGGGGTCGATACTGCTTTTGAAGCAGTCGTCGGCGACCCCGATGCTCCCGAGGTTTTGGTGTTGTTGGAATACGATGCCCTGCCGGGCATAGGACACGGTTGCGGACATAATGTCATCGCCGCGGCTGGCCTTGGAGCAGGTCTCGTTGTTGCCTCTATGGCGCGTGATCTTGGTGGTCGTGTTCGTATTCTTGGTACTCCTGCCGAAGAAGGTGGCGGAGGAAAAATTGCGATGGCACGAAACGGAGCATTTTCATCTGGTGTTGCGGCCATGATGATTCACCCAGCAGACGCTGATCTCATCAAAATGGATTCGATCGCGGTCCATACTGTTGACGTCACATATGAGGGTAAAGCGGCGCATGCTGCAGCCGCTCCGTGGGAAGGCAGAAATGCGCTAGATGCGGCTGTTCTTGGGTACATGAATGTTGCTGCTTTACGTCAACACATTCGCCCGACTGAACGTATTCATGGCATCATCACCGAAGGGGGCGAGAAGCCGAACATTGTTCCTCGTCGCGCTGCTGCCACTTGGTATGTTCGTTCCAACACGATTTCAACATTGCAGCCTTTGAAGCAACGAGTGCTCGATTGTCTTGAGGGTGCGACGAGCGCGTGTGGATGTGCGATGTCAGCGACATGGGACGATCACACTTATGCCGATGTCCGTGACAACATGGCAGTTGTCAATTCATATGTGCACAACATGGAATCACTCGGACGTTTAGTTCGTGACCCCCGATCCGATGGTCGGGCCGTCATGGGGTCGACAGATATGGGCAATGTGTCGTACTTGTTACCAGCGATTCACCCAATGGTCAAAGTTGCTCCCGATGGGGTCGCAATTCATACGGAGGATTTCGCTCATTACGCCGGATCAGAAAGCGGAGATGAGGGAGTTCTCGTTGGGGCCAAGGCGATGGCGATGACCGTGGTTGATCTTTGGACCAACGCCGAATTGCGGGCACAAGCGCACGAGGAGTTTTCACTAGTTTCATCTGAAGTGGACGTTTTGGGATACTGAAAGTCCGACCATTCCACCCTCGGCACCGTTTGACCAACTAGCGTGAAAAGCTGTGACGGTCTATGCCCCAGAGGAATTCACCGCCGAGGAGTCGGAAGTTTTACGACGTTATTTCACTAATTTGGACGGTCCAGTATTCGCCCTAGTGAACTTGCCCGAGGTGGTCAAAGGTGCTTTATTTGCGCGGTACAGTCGCACCCACAAAAGTCTGCGTCGACTGTTCTTAGATGAATTTGTTGGCGAATTAGATATCGCTGGCGACCAAGGTGTCGACGCAACGATCGGCCTTGAACGTGCTGAAGAGTTGTATGAAAAAGTTTTCTTTGAATACGGCGACGACTCGGTTGCTCAACTAGGTGGTGTACACCTGGCTTGCGAACAATCTTCAAATATTTTGACCAAGATTCTCGAATGGGGTCGACTCGCGAGTTACCTCGAACAAAGTACGCGCTATATCGCTTATGACGCGCGTCTTGCTGGTCGGTATCGGTTCTACCGTGACCCCGAGGTGTTGAATTCTCAATTCGGCACTCGTTATGTTGGCGATATGGATCGCATGTTCGATTCGTATTCACACTTAATGGAAAAAGTCACCGATCATGTTCGGTCAAGTATTAAGCGCGATCCTGCCGATAGTGATTTTGTTTTCCGTATGGCAACCCGTGCCAAAGCACTCGACGCGGTGCGTGGTGTTTTGCCGGCTGCCTCGTTGTCTAATGTCGGTATTTACGGCAGCGGCCAATCGTATGAAGCGATGTTGATCCGTATGCGTGCGCATCCGCTGCCAGAAGCTCGTCAGTATGCCGATTTGATGTTGGAAGAACTTCGCAAAGTGATTCCTAGTTTCTTGAAGCGTGTCGATCTTGCCGATCGTGGTGGTCGTTGGAGTGACTACTTGGCGGACACTCGTGAATCGACCAGTGAACTTGTACAAGACCTCTTCGCCGAGACACCCGTTGATCACAGTCCTCCGGTCGTGTTGACAGATTTTGATCCAGAGGGCGAAGATAAGTTGATTGGTGCGATTTGCTATTCGCACACAAGTTTGCCTGAGAACCAAATTATGCAACGGGTGCAGCGGATGAGCCACGCCGAAAAAGTCGCCATCTTGAAGGCATATATTGGCGATCGCGAAAATCGTCGGCATCGTCCCGGTCGAGCCTTTGAACGTACCGACTACCGGTTTGACGTTTTGTCGGATTACGGCGCTTTCCGAGATATGCAGCGGCACCGTATTTTGACGATCGAATGGCAGCCGTTGACTCCCAATCATGGGTACACCCGCCCTGACCTCATCGATGAAGCCGGACAGACGGTTGCCTTTGACGAGGTGATGAGCCGCTCGGCAAGCCTCTTTGATGCAATGAAGCCTGATTTCCCTCAGCAAGCCTCGTACGCCGTTTCAATGGCCTATCGCGTGCGCTACGTCATGCAGTTCAACGCCCGCGAAGCCATGCACATGCTTGAATTACGTTCGTCGCCCCAAGGTCACCCGGCCTATCGTCGGGTTGCCCTGGAAATGCATCGTCTGATTGGCGAACAAGCTGGACACAAAGCGATTGCCGAAGCGATGAGTCATCTGACTGTTGAGGCTCCCGAACTTGAACGCCTGGCCGCCGAACGTCGGGCCGAATCCCGTCGTGGGGATCAATAAATACATCGTTATGGATGCTGGTGACTAGTGTCACCCAGGTATCCAACAGTTAGGGCTCAAAGAGTGCCTATTATCCCCGCCCACACCTTGGTTTTTTGGTGGGCAAACTTCAGGAGTATCAGGAAATCTCATGGCAAAAGATAATGACAATTTGGATCCAGAACTTGATGAGGAGTTCCTTGAAGAAGAGGGAGCCATTGAAGAGGCTGACCCCGATGAGTTGCTTGACGATGACGAACTCGAGGAAGACGAAGATCTTGGTGTTGAGGACCTAGACACGGTTTTGGCAGGCGAAGATCCCGAGGCCGAAATCGTGCCCTTGGTAGCCAAAAAGAAGGCGAAGAAGTCGAAAAAGGATGTCGCTGAGGACGAGGAAGAAGACGATGACGATGAGCTCGTCGGAGAAGACGACATCGAAGAAGACTTGGGCGTTATTTTGGCGGCACGCGTCAAGGGACGAAGTGAAGACGACGAAGAAGAACCTGAAGAGGAAGAAGAAGACGTCCAGTTGTCAAATGATCCCGAAAGTGGGATTCAGCCGAAACGAGCCGATGAACGGATGTGCACCCAGTGCTTCTTGCTCGTTCGTAAAGGTGCACCAATGTGTCCGGTGGGCGATGACACCTGCCCGCTTTTTATATAATCGCTCATGAGCATTGAGCCAGTGATTCGTCATGCCACGCATGACGATCTGGCGGTGATCGTTGATTTAGATAACTCGGCTCGTGAAATCGTGGCATCTCAAAGAGGTGGACGCAATTGGCTCATTGAGCATGTGCCTGCAAAGTTTCTTCACCCTGATGATGTGATCGATCACAGTTGGGTTGGCACCGTTGACGAACACGTGGTCGGGTTTCTTCGATGCACTTTTGAAGAAATAGATACTCACGGATTGGTGTGTTCGGTTGAGCGAGTGTTTGTTCACGAGAACGCCCGCGAGCTTGGATTCGGCGATGCGTTACTGCAGCACGCCATTGAGCACGCCACGAGCTTGGGATGTGTTGCAATTGAAGGAAATGCGTTACCTGGTGATCGTGAAACCAAAAACTTGTACGAAAGAGCCGGAATCGTCGCTCGTAAAATTATTGTGTCGCGACCACTAAATCAGTAACGACGCAATCAGTAACGCAGAGCGGTTTACTTGCCAGTCCAGTTTGGCGTGCGCTTTTCAATGAATGCGGTAAGTCCCTCTTTGGTGTCAGATGAGGCCATCACTTGAGCGAATAAAGAATTGGTGAGTTTCTTGAGTTCATCATCGGTCTGATACGCAGCGGCAAGAACAACTTGACGGCTGGCATACACCGCGAGAGGTGCGCTGGTTGCAATCTGCGCGGCTAATTTGCGGGCTTCGTTCATCGCTTCGCCAGGTGCAACTAAACGCGAGACAAGTCCAAGGTGATAGGCGCGTTCGGCAGGAATGGGATCGCCGGTCAAGATTGCTTCCATAGCAGCGGCTTGTCCGATTGCTCGGGGAAGACGAAAAAGTCCACCGGCACCAGCAATGAGATTGCGCTTGACTTCGGCTAAGCCGAATGATGAACGAGTCGTTGCAATGACGAGGTCGGCCGCCAAAACAATTTCGCAACCGCCAGCGGTGGCGAGTCCATCGACGGCAACGATGATCGGCTTACGACGTTCGCGATACACGAATCCAGCGAATCCGCCGCGCTTAGTGTTGAGATCTCCGGCTTGGCCTGCGTTAATCGCCTTGAGGTCTGCTCCGGCACAAAACACTGGACGCTCTTGACCTTCGGTGTTGGCGGTCAAAATACCGACCCACACTTCGTCGTCAGCCTCTAATTGATCAATGGCTGCTTCAACACCGCGCGCCACGTCGCCGTTAATGGCGTTGCGGGCGTCGGGGCGATTGAGAGTAATGATGCCAACGCGGCCTTCGGAGGTGTAGGTGACGATGTCGTTGCTTGCTGTGTCGCTCATACCTTTGACCGTAGCGGCAGCAAGCCGCCCTGAACTAACCCTCGTCAGTAGATGGAGTCTCGCCAGCCGGTGTCGTCGCCACTTCAGGTGCAGATTCAACTGGTGCTTCGGCAACTACTTCTGTCACAGCTTCGGCAACGACTTCTGGAGTTGGTGCTGCAACGACTTCTGGGACTATTTCTGAAACGACCGCAGCCTTGGGGGCGGTCGGCGGCTTCGGTGGCAACTTTTTAGCTGGCGGTCGAACGGCGCGCAGTGGCTTGGGAGCATGACTTGTCGATGCAACAGTGATTCCGAGGCTGGCCGCGATCTGAGGAAGCAACCCACCAAGACGTGCGACAGTCTTTGCCAAGTCTGGAGTGATTGTCTCGGGCTTCGATGTCACCGTGATCTGGGTACGGATTGGCGCAAAAGCGACAGCTTCAAGGACAGCAATCCAACGATCGGCTAAAGCATCGGCGACGAGGCTTTGTGAAGTGGCTTGGGCAAGTCGACGTCCGAGTTCATCGGGGAAGATTGCTCCGGCCTTCGGAGGCTGACCAGCCAACTTGAGGGCACGCACAATACGTCCAACACCAAGTGCAGCATCAATGTCTTGTAACCAATTCTGGTACTCCTGATCGGCACGCGCCGTGAGGCCAGTACGTAATTCAGCGACGAGATCGCGACAATTTTCGGCTCGTTCAATGACTGGATCGTTGGCTGCAGCGACAACACTGCGCAAGTCGCGGAGGTCGAGTTCGGCTAAATCTTTACGCGCCGCTTCAGCACGGTCGAGCCAATCGGCAACGCGCAAACGGGGGAGGAGATTTTCTGCCATCTGCAAAACGCTTTGCTCGGGCATGGTTGGTTTGCCTTCAGCAGCCAATGCAGCATTGGCATCTTTGAGGCGCTGACGAACTACCTGCATTCCCTGCAATGCCAGTTCGGCAATGGGCCGCTGATCTTCGGGAAGTTCGGACAACACCGCCTTGCGATTGGACGAGCCAGCCTTTAAACGCTTGGCTTTGGGTCGCTGAGGCAATTCGGGCGGAGCTTCAAAATGGGGACGACGGGGACCACGTGGCTTGTCATCAGTGCCAGCGTTGTCACGGCGAGGACGACGATCAGTATCGCGAGCAGCGCCATCGCGCGCTGGACGGTCACCGCGTGCGGGACGATCACGTCGGTCACCGCGATCACGTCGATCGCCACGGTCACCGCGATCGCCACGATCGCCACGATCTTTCTTGGCGAGCTGTTGGGTCACCGCTTCAAATGGCTTGTCGTTTCCGACGAGAGCAATCTTTTCAACTTTGTCAACTTTGACGCGACCTTGGGTGATGCTGACGATCGTGATGCCATCAATGTCGAATTCTGCTTCGGCTTTGACAATATCTCCGGGCTTTGATCCCTGCGATAAGAGGGTTCCTTCAAGAACTCCCTTAGGTTCGCGGGCACCTGCGGCGCGCCAGGTCCAGGACCCATCGGGGCGTGAACTTGTTAACTCGATTTCAATCCTGCGGGACATGGTTGCCAACCCTATCGGGATCGCCCTGTGGTGCGTTCATGTCCGCATGAACTGGGGGAGTGCTGGTAATTTCACCAAGTGCCGATTTATGCCCTGGGGGACCGCACCCCAACGATTCATCCCGATGCCTATATCCATCCCGAAGCCGTCATTATCGGTTCGGTCACGATTGGGGCACACAGTTCGATCTGGCCCGGAGCGGTTTTGCGCGGCGATGACGGCGACATCATCATTGGCGAACGTACATCAATTCAAGATGGTTCGGTGCTACACACCACACACGTCTTTCCAACTGTTGTGGGTAACGATTGCGTGATCGGCCACATCGTGCACCTTGAAGGTTGCACGATTGAAGATGGTTCTTTGATTGGGAACGGCGCAATTGTGTTGCATCGCGT
>CAMDER010000037.1 GCA_945896935.1 Bifidobacterium breve
CACCGACCCATATGTTTGCGAACATTGATCGTATCGCCCACGACCCACCGCTGACACCTGCCCGATTCAGGTAGTTGGGCGCATTACGATCTACCCATGCCCACATTTGATGTTGTTTCCGAAGTTGATCACCAAGAAGTCAAGAATGCGGTCGACCAGGCCCAGCGTGAAATCGCCACTCGCTTCGATTTCAAGAACACCGAGTCGTCGATTGAGCAAAAAGACCTCGTGATCACCCTGCGAACGGTCAGCGAAGACCGCTTGAACGCCCTCAAAGTCGTGCTTGAAGAACGTCTCGTCAAGCGGGGGGTCTCGTTGCGAGGACTCGAGTACGGAAAGGTCGAAGAGGCCAGTCATAACTCGGTTCGACTCGTGGTCACCATCAAGGTAGGAATCTCGTCCGATAAGGCTCGTGAGATCAACCGACTGATCAAAGAAAAAGGTCCCAAGGGAGTCAGCAGCCAAACCCAGGGCGACACCATTCGTGTCACCAGCAAGAAGCGCGACGATCTACAAGAAGTGATGAGTCTGCTCAAGGGTCAAGACCTCGAGATCCCGTTGCAGTTCAACAACTTCCGCGACTAATGCTGTTGTGATTCTGGTGCAGGATTGTTGCGTATATCGCAACAATCCTGCACCAGAATCACAATGAACGGTTAGTTAAAAAGCCCGCACTGGACGCACGCGGAGAGTGTTGAACTTGTTGCCGCCCCCCTGATCGCCGGTGGCGAAACGCTGGACCCACGCGGTGTTGCCGTCGAGCTCAGAAGAACTCCAATAGTAGCCAGCCGAAAAACCATCCCGCAGTGGTTGGCCCGAACAAACTATGTCAGCACCATCATCCTGGCCGGTGTTGCTAGCATATTTACACACCTCGTTCAATTCGTCTTTGGAAGGTAAAAACCAATCAGACACTGTCGCAGTGGTGGTCACAGTAGTGTACGCATCAGCAACACCCGCCGCATACGCAGCCTTTGCAACTCCACCCGCATCATGGCGAGCAATAATTGCAGCAGTCGCGGCACGACCTGTTCCTAAACCAAAGTAACCAAGAGCAGTCCCCGCATCAGACAACAACGACGCTTGACAATTAAGGTTTGCACCCGTTCCACACTTCTCTGTTGTGGTTGACCATACAACACCAGTTGAAGCATCTGTAGGTGCGACTTCTAAATAGTCATACCCAGGCATCTCGTTGGTTGAATCAACATACACAATTGTTCCGCCACCAGGGCCTTGCACACCCACAGCACACAAAGTAGTTCCATTTGCACCACACACACTGCGCTCAGTGAACCCGGTTGGTGACGAAGCACCAGCGTCGCCTTTTGCACCAGCAGCACCCGTACTTGCCAGTTCGTAATATCCCGCAATATCAATCAACAACTCTGTTGACCCAACCGTTGTGTATTCGGCTTCATACCAGACTTGAATCTGACCAGCGTGAGCACCCGTCGTCGGAACCGTGATCGTGGCCCCATTAGGAAACGTGCCACCAGCAGTCACATTCAACGTCGACACCGTCGGTGCACCGGTCGCGTCACCGGGACGCAACGACACATACCCGCCCGATGTTGGATTCACTGCAGTCACGTTCAACACCACCGCAGTTGCTCCCGCAGGCACAACAACTGCATTAACAACACCACCAGATGTTGCAGTCGGAATTGAACCCGTGACCTTCAACGTCCCAGCCACACCATCAGTCACCTCAACCAAACCAAGATCACTACGCGTGTCCAACACTCGCACCGGTGCAACCGGAACAAACGAACTTGCCGACGACGAACCAGACGTCGCCCGCACCACCGCGAAACCACCCACACCAATAACCGATGCCACCACAACCCCGGCAACAAAACCCCGCACACCACGCAAACGACCAACCATCACAAACCCCAATCAAATCAACGACATCATGAGGGCCCCAGCGGCCGACGCCAATTGGAACCTACCTAATTGCCAGAAGCAAGTCAATGCCGTTGCGCCAAATCAGTCTTCAGATGGGGCTTCGGCAGCACGCTTTTGTAATTCATTGACCACACTCGCATCAGCCAACGTTGTGGTGTCACCAAGATTGCGTCCTTCAGCAACATCGCGCAACAAACGACGCATGATCTTTCCACAGCCGATATACATCACGAAATACCGGCAAATCTTGATACAGCGCCACGGGTACCCCCCACAAGATTTTTTTTGGTGGCACCAGCAATGCTGGCACCACCAAAAACAAAAAATTTAAATTGATAAATAGATAAATAGATAAATAGTTAAAAAGCCCGCACTGGACGGACGTAGCCCGCGTAGGGCTTGAAGTCGTCGGTCTGATAGCCGAGGTAGAAACCCTGGAGCCACGCGCCGTCGCCGGCGTACTCAGAAGAACTCCAATAGCTGACAGGCGAAAAACCACCAACACCCGCTTGTCGCAAGTTGGTATACATCAACATCATCTCGCCAATTGACCCCAACCACCAGTCGTCTTTTGCAACACCGTTAAACGATGGCGCGGTGTAATCGACTGCAGTTTGGACGGCACCAGTGGTACATGTTGTATCAGCAGTAGTCGTATTCGTTCTGCCCGCGCCGACTGCTGATTTGTCCCACCCTGTAAGACCAAGACCAGTTGAGGTGTCAGAACACCACGCACCAGAAGTCGCATTGGCTGGTGATGCCTCCAAATAATTGCAATCCCCAGTCGCGCAGAAACTTGCGTACTGATCGTTGTAGTCGACAAAAAAGATCAGTCCGCCACCCGGGCCGGTCATGCCGATCTTGCACAATTCGTCTGCAACAGTTCCAGCATCGGTGCCGTCACACACTGATAGTTGTGTAATAGCAACGGTTGCATTCGTG
This sequence comes from Bifidobacterium breve, assembly GCA_945896935.1. Classification (GTDB taxonomy): domain Bacteria; phylum Actinomycetota; class Acidimicrobiia; order Acidimicrobiales; family Ilumatobacteraceae; genus Casp-actino8. The sequence continues at coordinate 2,854 of CAMDER010000037.1, forward strand.
CCGTTCGTTCCAGCAGGACCAGCAGGACCCGTACTAGCAAGTTCGTAATAACCCGCAATGTCGATCAACAGTTCTGTTGACCCAACCGTTGTGTATTCGGCTTCATACCAGACTTGAATCTGACCAGCGTGAGCACCCGTCGTCGGAACCGTGATCGTGGCCCCATTAGGAAACGTGCCACCAGCTGTCACATTCAACGTCGACACCGTCGGTGCACCAGTCGCGTCACCGGGACGCAACGACACATACCCGCCCGCTGTCGGATTCACTGCAGTTACGTTCAACACCACCGCAGTTGCTCCCGCAGGAACAACAACTGCATTCACAACACCACCAGATGTTGCAGTCGGAATTGAACCCGTGACCTTCAACGTTCCCGCCACACCATCAGTCACTGCAACCAAACCAAGATCACTACGCGTGTCCAGCACTCGCACTGGTGTCACTGGAACATATGAACTTGCCGACGACGAACCACCCGTGGCCCGCACCACCGCTAGTCCACCCGCGCCAATAACCGATGCCACCAAAACCCCGGCAACAAAACCCCGCACACCAAACAAACGACCAGCCATCACAAACCCCAATCAAGTCACCGACATAATTAGAGCCCCACTGGCCGACGTCAACTGCAAACTACACGACAATCAGCGTCCATGATTCAGGTCATCACAGGCACTCGACTCAGTCTTCAGATGGGGCTTCGGCAGCACGCTTCTGCAACTCATTAACCACACTCGCATCAGCCAACGTTGTGGTGTCACCAAGATTGCGTCCCTCAGCAACATCACGCAACAAACGTCGCATGATTTTTCCACTACGAGTCTTGGGTAACTCGGGTGTGAAGTAGATCATCTTCGGTTTCGCGATCGCGCCAATTTCTTTGGCCACGTGATTACGCAAATCTGTTTCGTTGGCTTCGTGTCCACCGCGCAAAGTCACGTACGCAATGATTGCTTGACCGGTTGTCGGATCATTTGCTCCAACGACTGCAGCTTCGGCAACTGCGGGGTGTGAAACCAACGCACTTTCAACTTCGGTAGTCGAAATGCGGTGACCACTGATATTCATCACATCATCAACACGACCAAGTAACCACAAGTAGCCCTCAGAGTCGAGCTTGGCACCATCGCCCGCAAAGTAACGGCCTTCGAAACGACTCCAATACGTTTCTTGATATCGCTCGGGGTCATTCCAAATCCCGCGCAACATGCCGGGCCACGGGCGCGTCAACGTTAAATAGCCGCCACCATGATCAACACGATTACCTGCATCATCAACAACCTCAGCCGAAACACCCGGAATCGGGAATGTTGCCGAACCTGGCTTGAGAGTTGTCGCGCCCGGCAACGGACTAATCATGATGCCGCCAGTTTCGGTTTGCCACCATGTGTCAACAACCGGACATTCGCCGCGACCAATCGTGTCGCGATACCACATCCAGGCTTCGGGATTAATCGGTTCACCTACCGAACCAAGTAAACGCAACGTTGACATGTCGTGCTTAGCGGGTTCGTCGTCGCCCCACTTCATGAAGGTACGAATGGCCGTTGGTGCGGTGTAAAAAATTGTGACGCCATACTTTTCAACGATCGACCACAAGCGATCGTTCGCTGGATAGTTAGGCACACCTTCGTAAATCACTTGTGTTGCGCCGTTTGATAATGGTCCGTACACGATGTAGCTGTGGCCAGTAATCCAACCAACGTCGGCGGTGCACCAATAGACATCGCTCTCGGGATGAAGATCGAACACATACTTATGTGTGTACGTCACGTGCGTGAGGTAACCGCCCGTGGTGTGCATGATTCCTTTGGGCTTACCTGTGGTACCCGAGGTATACAACAAGAACAACAGTTGTTCGCTGTCCATCGGTTCGGCCGGGCAATTATCAGAAGCAGTTGCCATCAGGTCGTGATACCAATGATCACGACCAGCAACCATGTTGACCTTGTTGCCGCCGCGCTTCACAACTACAACATGTTCAATTGTTGGTGTTGAGGCAATTGCTTCGTCGGCGGCCGGCTTTAACTCAAACACTTCTCCGCGGCGATATCCACCATCGGCAGTGATGAGAACTTTTGCTTCAGCATCATTGATGCGATCGGCAAGAGCCTGCGATGAGAAACCACCAAACACCACCGAGTGTGCAGCACCAATACGCGCGCATGACAACATGGCCACTGCCGCTTCAGGAATCATCGGCAAATAGATATTGACGCGATCGCCTTTAACAACACCCAACGACTTCAAAACATTTGAGAACTTCTCAACTTCAACGAGTAGTTCGGAATACGTAATCGTGCGCGTGTCACCGGGTTCGCCTTCCCAATGAATCGCCACCTTGTCGCCATTGCCGGCAAGTACATGTCGGTCAAGACAGTTATAAGAGACATTTAATTTGCCGCCGACGAACCACTTGGCGTACGGAACATTCCATTCGCAAATGGTGTGCCAATCTTGATCCCAATCAATCAGGTCAGCTGCTTGTTGGGCCCAGAAACCTTCATCGTCGGCTGCTGCTTGGTCGTAGAGATGTGTTCCAACTGCTAATGAATTCTTCTTGAATACTGCCGAAGGAGGAAACTTGCGATTCTCCAATAAAAGATCGTCGATATTGGTCTGCTGATCGTCGGCTGACATATTTCCCCCACGCAAAAGTCGAGATGTTCAAATCATTTCTCGGGTGTAACTCTAGGCGACTAGACATAAGGGGTCATGTCTGTTACCCCCGCTCGCCCACAAGAATCGGACCTTCGATTTGGGCCAGCCGAATGGACACTGTCGGGAGTCATTTCATTGGTATGGGGTAGTTCATTTCTGTTCATCGCCATCGCGATTGATCATGTGGCCACCCCAGTCGTCCCGATGGCGCGAACCTTCTTTGGCGCGTTGGCATTGGCCTGCATTCCCTCGGCTCGCCGCATGGTTGAAAGATCAGACATCGGCCGATTGATTGTGCTGTCGTTCGTGTGGATGGGGCTTCCCTTTTTGCTCTACCCCATGGCCGAAGAAACCACATCAACGGCAATTACTGGAATGTTGAATGGTGGCCTACCCGTGGTCACGGTTGTCGTCGGTGCGATTTGGTTCCGCCGCATGCCCAGCATCTTTCGCATGGTGTCGGTGCTCATCGGTTTCTCGGGTATTGCACTGATCTCATTCTCGTCGGTCAGTGGCGATGAAAAAGGTGCTTCGGCAGATGTGCGCGGAATCGTTCTACTACTGATTGCTTTGCTCTGCTACGGAATCGCCGTCAATATTGCTGCGCCGTTGCAACGTAAGTACGGATCACTGCGTCTGATGTTGTGGGTTGAATCGTTTGCGTTCTTATGGTCGCTGCCACTTGGCGTTCCCGCATTGTTTGACAGCCGCTTCGCATGGTCGGCCTTTTTTGCGTTGCTCGCGCTTGGCGCAGTTGGCACCGGTTTGGCTTTTGCGGTCTACGGAGTTTTACTTGGTCGATCAGGAACCGTACGCGGCATGATCGGAACTTTCTTTACGCCCATCGTTGGAGTTGTACTCGGCGTGCTCTTTCGCGATGAACATATTCGCTGGCCAGCAATCATCGGCATGTTGATCGTCGTTGCCGGCGCCATCATGACCAGCCGCCCCGACCACTCATAATCAATTGTGATTCTGGTGTCGTTTGATTCGGTAATAGCGAATAAAACGACACCAGAATCACAAGGGAATGGGGAATGTTTAGGCGTCGCGGCGTTTGAAGACGGTGTGGGCAAACAAACTCAAGCCCAAGATCCATAGTCCGAAATACCCGACTGATCCCCAGCGACCAAAGTCCATATCCGAATCTTCAAGACGCAATGAGTTCAAACCAGTTTGGAACGGCATCCACTTGAAAATCTCGTCACTAATTGCGATCGACAATAGGCCACCGATTAATGATTCAAGAAGTAAAGGCCACAACACCAAAACCGTCACCGCGCTGGGTGGGTTGCGAGTCAACGTTCCGATGGCCATGCCAAGCAGCGACACCACAACACTCAAGGCAATCAGTGCTAAATACGCTTGACCCATATCGCTGTTGGACAACTTGCCCACAGCCCCACGTGAATCCAAAATTGCTTCACCGACATTGTTCCCCACGAGAACAATGAATGCAGTAAGTCCACCCGACAAGATTGAGAGCACAATCGCTTTCGCTACAAACACACGAGTACGCCGAGGGTTCGCCGCCAATGTGAGTCGAATTGTTCCTTGCGAGTATTCCTGAGTGATAGCTAGCACCCCAATAATTCCGAAGAGCAAAACACTCAGAGAGCCACTTCCCAATAGAACAGCCGAGACTGTTGCATCATCAACCGAGTCAATACCGATGAAGGCCGTTGTCAATAATGTGATTGCCAAAGGCAATAAAACCGCAAAACAAGTCATCGTGATATTTGAACGAACGGTACGCAACTTGAGCCACTCGCTACGAATAAGAGAAATCATGATACAACTCCCTTCGATTGAGTTTCGGTGTTTCCGTGATATTGCACTGCATCGGCCGTGACTTCTAAGAATGCGTCTTCAAGCGAGCCGGTTTGCGTTGATAACTCGTGTAGCACCACATTGTTCTTCGCTGCCAGTTCACCAATTGTTGCTGCTGCCACGCCATGGAACTCAGCGACATCCTGACCAAGTGAAACGTGCATCCCTTGGCTCTGTGCCGCTGACACCAACGAATCAAGTTGTGGGCTTTTGACAACGACCCACTTTTTTGCATATCGATCAATGAAGTCGGGAACTGTACATTCAGTGATCAGCCGACCTTTACCAATCACAATCAGATCGTCGGCCATCAGCGCCATCTCAGAGAGCAAGTGACTGCTCACCAACACCGAACGACCCTGCGACGCCAAGTGCTTCAGCATCTCGCGAATCCAACGAATACCTTCGGGGTCAAGTCCGTTCGCTGGTTCATCCAAGATGACAACTTTGGGATCACCCAACATGACTGAAGCAATACCGAGTCGTTGCTTCATACCCAGCGAAAACTGTCCGACTCGTTTTTTCGCCACATCGGTGAGCCCAACGAGTTCAAGTACTTCATCAACGCGCTTGGGGGACATTCCGTTGCTCATTGCCAACCAACGCAAATGGTTTCGTGCAGTACGCCCACTATGTGCGTTGCCTGCATCAAGCAACGCGCCTACTTCATGGAGCGGTTTCTTCAGTTCTCGGTACGACTTTCCGTCAAAGAGCGCAGTCCCCGATTGCACACGGTCAAGCCCGATCATGCAACGCATCGAGGTGCTCTTACCCGAGCCATTTGGCCCGAGGAATCCGGTGACTCGACCTGGAGTCACAGTGAACGACAACGAATCAACTGCAGTTGTTGATCCGTACTTTTTGGTTAAACCCTCGACGGTAATCACCGCTGTAACTTAGTCCACTCCATCACTGTAAAACTGCCAACCCCATTCAGATCTAAAAGTGCCTCGGCTTCACTGATGCGGCTACGCATTTTCATCGCCCGCAACCCAGGACGCGCCGATTCTTCATTCCAAATTCGCTTTCCTTCTTCGACCAGTTCATCAATGCCCCACAGTTGCAAGAACTGCGACTGCGAGCGAACCGAATCGGGTTGCCCGCATGTTGCAATGATCTGGTCGATGCACACATCGGTTGTGATGTCTTGCGAACCAACGTTGCGTAAATAGTGCGCTCCCTTTTCATGGCCGGCGTAGGTGCGTAACCAATCGCGCCAGGGGCGTTGTGCTAGTTCGATCGTTAACGGAACTGCGTAATCAATCACAACAAGTCGTCCGTTCAAACGACTCAAGATATCACTCACCCATTCGCCCGCTGCTTGTTGCCACGGAATGCGCGCACCAAGAATTGGTTTCGCAGGTAAAGCAAAATCTGGCTGGTCACTGAGTGGATACAAAACTTCGCTGAAAGTACCAGCACGATGCGTCACCCATGCTTCTCGCCACACGCCGTCACACACCAACAAACGAAATGGCAAGTTGTCGAGCAATTCGTTGGCAAGCACAACACCGCGCAACTCACCATCGGGCAACGACTTCATTGACGTCACACCAGTGGGATGAGTCGCCCACTGTGCCTCACCAATTTCAACACACACGTATCGCGAAATATCGCCAGCCAGACAATCTGGTTGCGCAGCAATCACGGCTCGAGCTAATCCACCCGGTCCGGCGCCCACGTCATAAATATGAAAGTCATCCGGGCTACCCATGTCGCTCCACCACGCATCAAGTGCACGAGCAATCACTGTTCCAAATAACGGACCAATTTCGGGAGACGTAATGAAGTCACCGCGTCGACCGACACGACCAACACCTGAGGTATAGAAACCTTGATCGCCATACAGCGCTTCGTTCATGAAGTAATCGAAACGAACCTGTTCATTGTCAGCCGCATCAATGATGCGACCGATGTGTTCAGCGGCCGAAGGCACCGGTGAGATCGGCGAGATCGCCGAAACGCAGCACCACACCGGGCAACACACCAAACACGATGGTTCCTGTCGTTGTGATGACCATGGCCGCAATCAAAGAACTTGGTGTCTTCACCGCAGATGTTTCGCCATTCGGTGCGGGCTTCATCCAGATTTCACGCATGATGCTGCCGTAGTAACCAAATGCGATCACCGAGTTAACAGCACCAACCACTGCGATGCCATAACCCCAACCGCCACCGGCTTCGAGCACAGCGCGGAATGCCGTGAACTTAGCAATCCATCCACCAAGCGGCGGGATACCTGCCAACGATGCCAAGAAGATTGTCATCAACACGCCAAGACCTGGTGCGTACGAGAACAAGCCGCCGAAGCTACTGATCTCACCACTACGAGTTGTGCGTGATGCGGCAATAACAGCGGCGAACATTCCGAGGTTCATCGCTGCGTACACAATCAGGTAGACGACAACTGATTGCAATGCAGGACCAGCAGCATCGCCAGTTCCGGCAACTGCAAGCGGCATCAAGATGAAGCCGCCTTGGCTGATGCTCGAATAGGCCAACATCCGAATGATGTTGGTCTGACGTAAAGCAACCAGGTTGCCCAAGGTCATAGTCAATGCAGCAAGCACCCAGATGAATGGTTGCCAGACATCTTTTGCCTGCGGGAAGCCAACATAGATGAGTGTCACGAGCGCAACAAAACCAGCGGCCTTACTGGCCACCGACAAGAACGCAGTCACCGGTGTTGGTGCACCTTCGTAAGTATCGGGCGCCCACGTATGGAACGGAACAGCTGAAACCTTGAAAGCAAAACCAACAATGACAAAAGTAATGGCGAGTGCTTGCACTCCACCGAATTGGCCTTCGACAGTGAGTTGACGTCCAATTTCGCTGAGCAAAGTGCTTCCGGTTACTCCGTACAACAAGCTCATGCCATACAACATGATTGCTGAAGCGAAAACACCGAGCAGGTAGTACTTGACGCCCGCTTCGTTACTCTTGCGATCGCGCTTGCGCCAGGCAGCCAACATGTAGGCCGGGATGCTGAGCATTTCAAGAGCCACAAAGATGCTCACCAAGTCGCGACTTGAAGCCATCATCACCATTCCGGTGACTGAGGTCAGTAACAACGTGAAATATTCGCCTTGGTAATAGTCGCCCTCTTCGACATGGTTCTGCGATAACAACACGACCACATATCCGACGATTAAGAACAACGCTTTCAACGTGAGCGCAAACTCGTCAATCACGTAACGGCCATCAAATAGTGACCGCACATTGATATCACTCACCGCCAAAGTGAGCACCGGCACCAACGCTGCCAACATCACAAAGCCAGTCAGTGTTGCGGTGATCCATTTCTTGCTTTCACTGGTGAACAGATCAACAAGAATGATGAGGCAAATGCCACCAGCCAACACGATCTCGGGCGCGATGGCGTGGTAGTCGACAGACGGTGACTGCCACGGAATCTGAGCGAGGATCGAAGAAAGCACGAATCAGCCTCCGAAGGCCTTCAAAGCAACTTGCACTGCAGGATCGATGATCTTGAACATGAGTTGCGGATACACACCGAAAACAACAATGGCCAACAAGAACGGTGTCCACGCAATCCATTCACCGACACTCACATCTTTAATGTCGCTGCTGTGATCGTCGTGAGCATGGTCGTCGTGACCGCCATGACCGTGATCCCCATGACCAGAATCATTGTGTGATGCACCAGCAAATTCGGCCTTAGGTTCACCAAACGCGGTGCGCTGGAAGAGCCACAACAAGTAACCCGCGGCAAGAACAGTTCCGAGTGCGGCAATCACCATGTAGACACGGAATGTCACTTCGGACAATCCAGCAGCTGGCGAGTACGCCGACAAGATTGCGGGGAACTCACCCCAGAATCCGGCGAGACCAGGCAAACCAAGTGATGCCATCGCACAAAAGCCCAAGATCCAACCAAGGCGCGGCATCTGCTTGAGCATGCCACCAAGTCGGGCGATCTCGAGTGTGTGATAACGATCCTTCACACTGCCGGCAACGAAGAAGAGCATGCCAGTGATGAGACCGTGAGCAACCATTCCGAAGATGGCGGCGTTGAAGCCCATCGGTGTCAATGTTGAAATACCCAACATCACAAATCCCATGTGAGCAACCGACGAGAAAGCAATCAAACGCTTCATGTCAGTTTGGGCCAAACAACCAAGTGCACCGTAGATGATTCCGATGACAGAAAGAAGTCCGATCCAAGGTGCCCACTCTTTGGCCGCGGTCGGAAGAATCGGAATTGCGATACGCACGAAACCGTACGTTCCGAGCTTCAACAGAATTGCCGCCAAGATGACCGAACCCTGAGTTGGGGCTTGCGTGTGCGCATCGGGCAACCAAGTATGGAATGGGAACATCGGAACTTTTACAGCAAAGCCGATGAACATTCCACCAAAGATCCAGATTTGTGCTGAGCGTCCAAGTAGTCCACCGTATTCAGCAAGTTGCGGAATCGAGAACGATGGTTCAACACCAGCGGGCAATTCACCACGAACCTGGTAGAACAACGCGATGAAGGCGACGAGCATCAGAGCCGAGCCGAACATCGTGTACAAGAAGAACTTGAGCGATGCGTACTGACGATTTTCGCCACCCCACACACCGATCATGAAGTACATCGGCAACAACACCACTTCGAAGAACACGAAGAACAAGATGAGGTCTTGCGAGATAAAGGTTCCGGCCATACCTGTCTGCAAGATGAGCATCAAGATGAGGAATGCCTTGGGGTTACCCGGCGATGGAATGCGGTTCCACGAATAGACCATTACCAGCACCGTGACGACCATCGACAAGAAGTAGAGCGGCAAGCTCATTCCGTCGAGACCGATCGTGTAGTTACTGGAAATAACTTTGATCCACTCGGCGTTCGCAAAGAATTGCAACTTGCCGGCCTGATCAAAGTCGAACTGGGTGAGTGTGTAGACACCCACTCCCAAGGTTGCGAGCGCGGTCACAAGAGCTACCAACTTGTGGAGCTCTTCTTCTGCCTTGGGGATGAACAGCATGACAATCACGCCGACTAGCGGCAAGAAAGTGCCAACGCTGAGCACCCAGTTTGAATTTTGGAGTACGTCCATGCCGTATTGCTCCTCAGGTGTTGATGATGACGAGTATGAGAGCGCCGATGGCGGCCGCAGCAAACAGCAGCGCTCCGTATTGATTGACCTTGCCCGACTGCAC
>CAMDER010000038.1 GCA_945896935.1 Bifidobacterium breve
TAACGAAAGGTTGACGAATTCACCAAGGTTCCGAGACGAATGGTTGAGGTTTCGCGGGCGATACCAGCCAAAGTGATCCAGGCATCGGACGGTCCAGGAAGACCAGAAGTTTGATCGCCCATCTTCACGTAGTGATCACTGCGAAAGAAACCATCAAAGCCAAGTTTCTCGGCATGCTGTGCGACAGCAAGAAGGTCTTTGTATAAAGCGCCTTGTTGGGGTTCGGTGAAGATACGAAGTTTCATACGAGCACGCTAACCATCACGTGTGAATCTGCGAGACTCAAACTTGTGGAAACCGCTGCTATTCAAAAACGGACACTTCGAGTTTTAGTGATCGGGCAGTTAGCCGCGGCGGCAGCGCTTTCTTCGGCAGTTACTGTCGGCGCTTTCGTGATTCAACGAATTCTCGGACAATCAACTCCGTGGGGTGGTGCTGCAACTGCCACCGTGACAATTGGTACCGCTTTTATGTCTCAGTACCTGTCTCGCTTGATGAGTCGACGAGGTCGTCAATATGGTTTGGCGCTTGGATATGGATTGGCAATCATCGGCGGTTGTATCGCCGGACTCGGAGCACAAATTAAGTCATTGCCCATTTTCTTAGTGGGGCTCTTCATCTATGGCTCGGGGCAAGCTTCAAATTTAATGTCGCGTTATGCGGCGACCGATCTAGCAGAACCCGAACAGCGCGGCGAGGCCATGAGTCGAATTTTGTTTGCCTCAACATTTGGTGCAGTGCTTGGACCAGTTCTTGTGTTACCGGCGCAAGCAGCGGGAGAGCATTGGTTTAACTGGGACAAGTACACCGGACCTTGGGTATTCTCTTCGGCGTTCTTTTTGTTTTCCCTTGTCAATGTTGCAGTGCGCCTCAAGCCCGATCCACTCTTTTTGGCTCGCGAACTGCGCGGTGAAGCTGTTGGTGGAGTCGCGCCAATTCGCATACGCGAGGCCTTTCAACACGCCTTTGCATCATCGCACGGTCGCCAAGCGGTCTTTGCAATGATCATCTCGCAAATGACCATGGTTGCAGTGATGACGATGACTCCGGTGCATCTCAAGTTTCACGGTCAAGAATCAATCAGTTCGTATGTCGTGTCTTTGCATATCGCAGGGATGTATGCCTTTAGTCCGTGGATTGGTCGTTTCAGTGACCGCTCTGGGCAACTCAAAACCATTCAAATTGGGGCAATATTGTTGACAGCCGCAACTGCTCTTGCTGCTTTGGCAGGAGATGCACACCTGTTGCTCTTCCCGGCGCTGTGGTTGCTCGGGATTGGCTGGAGTTTTGGGCTGATTGGTGGGTCGAGTTTGTTGATTAAGTCGGTATCAGACGAAGCACGAGTTTCAGTGCAGGGTGCCGCCGATATGGCGATGAGTTTTTGCGGCGGTATCGCCGGATTCTCGAGTGGTTTCATTCGCAAGGCCGTGGGGTATCACGTACTCTCAACTGCGGCCTTGGTGCTTGTTCTGCTACTGGTTGTCTCTTCATCTTTGATGAAGGACAGTACGCGTCAGACCCAAGCCGCGTAAATGTGAGATTATTTCTTTGTCGATAGCTGAAGGGAAATCAAAAATGGCTGCACTCGGAGTTCCGTATCCAATCTTTCAACAGGCCTACTTTGTCAACGACATCGAAAAGTCGATCAAGTACTGGTACGACACTTACGGCGCTGGGCCATTCTCAGTGACTGAACATCATCGGTGCGATGAGTTCACCTATCGCGGTACAAAACAAGAAGCAGACGTTTCGTATGCTTTCGGCTACTTGGGTGACACCATGATCCAGTTCATTAAGCAGCACGACGAAACGCCGTCGATTTATCGCGAGATGTATCAGGATGGTCAAGAGGGTTATCACCATTGCGCATACTTGGTGACTGACTTTCAGGCTGAACGTCAACGCTTGATTGATCTAGGGCTCGAACCAGCATGTGAGTTGTACGCCGATGGCGTTAATGCGTCATATTTTGATACTCGCCACATCAATGGTGGATTTACTGAGATTCATGGCGACCCACCGCATATTTTGCAAGTGTTCGCCCAATGGCGACGGGCCCATGAAATTCATCGACCCGGTGATTCGCTGATCTGGCGTCGCAAGACTGGTCAACGAGCCTCGTAAATTTTGTGGCTAGACCCAGCCGACTTGCTTTTCAACTTCATTAGCGTTGCCGTATTCGAACAACATCAGTAGTTGGATGTCGTCTAGTTGCTCTTTGGTAACTTCGACAAATGGGATCACTGTGTGCTGCGCATACGAAAGTGCGTAGGTTTTCATGGCGATGGTGAACGCCATGCGTTCGCTGATGCCGGTCTTTTGATAGTTGTGTGCCATGGCCTGCAAGATGCGTAGTGAATCTTGGCGCACGACCGTGTCATCGGTCATCACTTCAATTAATTCGGAAATGATAATGAATCGTTTGCGAATCAGTACGTGGGTCGGTGCTCCAATGATCACGGCGTTGATCACCGGGTTATCCGAAAGGTCTTCTCGAGGTTCTTGCAACATGGCGATGATCTGATCGGCCAGTTTCGAAGTTGCTGCGAGAAGAAGGTCTTTACGAAAACCGAAATAGCGCTTGATGAGTACATTGCCTGATCCGAGATCGGCCTCAGCGGCGATCTTGCCCACAGTCATCTCACTCATGAGACCTTGACCAGCGAGTTTGATCGTCGCGTCTATGAGTCGCAAAGAAGCCTCATCTTGGCTGACGCGGTGCTTGCCGTTAGATTTTTTGATCTCTCCCACACGGTGAATTTACTTTGAATTTATGACGAATTGGGGTCAGAGGGCAGATGTAGTGTGTTTGGAAGCAGTAATTATCTGAAGGTAATTTCACTAAAACCTCAATCGATTGGAACGGTCATGGCCAATAAAGAACAAAAGGCAAAGCCCAGCGGTAAGCGTGAGCCGCAGTTGACTCTGAAAGAGAAGCGGGCCAAGAAGGCTGAAAAAAAGAAGAGCTGATTAGACCCTGGCAGATCGGCTGAAACGTCGTCGGCCGCGCTGGAATGCACCAGCAATGCCCTCGGGGTTTTGTACCGCGGTAATCACTAATCCGGCGGCTCCCACTAACACTTGCCAACGACCGAAGTCGACCCCAAGTGAAGCCCAGCCTCTGTTGATGAGTTTGAAACCAATCCCATCTGCTGCGAGGAAACCAGCAATGAGGGCTCCAGTGACGCTGCTGATGCCGCCTAGATATGTAAAAGCCAACAATGTCAGTGACGCAAAGAAACTGAACGAAATATCTGAGATCGAACCAAATCGGTAGGCGATCATTGAACCCATCAGTCCGGCAATGAACGAACTGATTCCGAAGGCTAATAATTTCGTCGTGGCTGTATTGATGGCGATGCCAGCCGCTGCTCGTTCATTGGAACGCACAGCCAACATTCTTCGACCTGTTCCGCTTCGACGCAGATTGGCGACCATGAGTGCAATGAGCGCCACAACAACGGTGACGAGAATGCCGAACACTGGTCGATAGGGATCATCGGCGCTGCGAAGTCCGAGATTGATTCCAAAAAGATGTGGGTTTCGGACTTTTGCGCCTCCCGTTGAAACGTCACCGACAAACACAGAGTTTTTAAACAAGAACTCTTGGATGGCGATACTGCCAGCGAGCGTGACAATGGCCAAGTTGACCCCACGTACCCGTAAGGCGGGGATACCCACCAAGATTCCGAACCCAGTTGCTACTAACGCCGCGAGAACTGGGGCAATGGGAAAAGGAATTCCGCTACGTTCGGTGATCCGTGAAAGCGTGAAGCCAGCAACTCCAGCGATTGCCATTTGCGCGAGCGAAATCTGACCCATGTATCCCGTCAGGACGACGAGCGACAGGGCGAGCCCACAAAAGATCACCGACGTCAATAATGCAAGCCCCCATCCATCGGGTAAAACGATGAAGAGAGCAGATACGAACACCAGACCGAGGATGGCCGATTTTGGTTCGACGTTTCCAGAAAAAACTGTCGGCATCTTTCCGAGATCAAGCGCACCTCGAGTCGGAATGCGTTTACCGACGGCGATCATTGCCACGACGATTGCCACAAAGACCAAACCATCGCGTAGACCACTCTTAGGTAACCACGTGAGATCTTGTTGGAGGGGAGTGAGCATTGATTGGAACATGCCAATGGCAAGGCCCGTGGCAATTGTCCAGCCGAAGGAAACGAAGCGGCCAACGAGAGCGGCACCGAGAGCAGGTACTAACAGTTGAGTGAATAACATCGGGGACAACTGGAAAAGCGGCGCTGCAATGACACCGACGACTCCAGCGATCACAGATGAAATGACCCATGTGACAAGCGCCAATCGGTCTGGTGAAAAACCCAATAGAAGCGCACCTTTTTCAGATTCTGAGGCTGCTCGGATGGCGAGTCCGGCACGAGTGAATCGCGAGAGAAACCACAGCACGATTCCCAGAGTGACAGCGATACCCGTTAGCCATAGTGCATCAATAGCAAGCAGGATTTCATCTGAAATCTTGATCACGCCACTCGGAAGAACTTTGTCAAGATTGATCGGCGAACCGTTGAAGCGGACACCGATCATGCCTTGCAGAATGAGCAAGATGCCCACACTGGCGACAACTTTGGCTAAGACTGGTGCGGAGCGCAGAATGCGAAAGACAAATAAATAACTGATGATTCCGAGAAGTGCCGCGGTGGCGAGTGTGAGGATCAGTGATGAGACGACGGTCATCTGCACACCGTCGCCAAAGGTGATATCGCGCCAAGGACCAGGAATCATAAGCGGATAGCGGGCATTGGCGCGCAGGTCATAATAGACATATGCGCACCATGCGCTCAGACCTCCGAAGCCAAAATTGACGAGCCCTGAACCGCGTGACGTGACGACTAAACCTGTTGCGATGATGGCGTAGGTTGCCCCCGCCCCGAGACCAGCGATGAGAGCAGCGAGATAAGCAGTCATCGCTTGTGAACTACAGGTCTAAGACATCGAGGGCAGAGATATTTTCGCCTCCGAAGGCTGGTTCAGCACCATTCTCGGTATAGACCGCGAATGGTATGGCAAAAGAGCAAACGGCCGACAGCGAAGGGACTGTTCCGCATTGCAATTCTGCATCCGAGCCCCACAAGGTTCCTTTTCCTTGTCGGAACGAATCAGTGATTGCTGTTCCAGTGACCGTTGGTCCAATATTGTTTGCGACTTTCCAAATGGAGAGTGTCTGAATCCAGCCGAGAGTAGTGAACCCGAATACATCAACATCCTCGGGTGCTTTATTGACAACCTCGGACACGTATTGACGCATGAGATCTGTGTCGGCACTTTCGACCCCACCTTGTGAGCCAGCGAAGTACCACCCTTGAGCAGCATCACCGACAGCGCTGATCACCGTGTCCGCGAGGCAGGCGGTGTTAGTGAATGCCGGGACCTCAACCTGTAACTCAACTCGAGCGCGCATCAGAGCCACGCAACCTGATTGTCCGTACATCGAGACAATTGCTTCAGGGTTAGTGGCAGCAGCTTGCTGCATGAGCAAGCGATATCCGGCATCGGTTTCGGTTTCGCCTCCCTTGATGACGACTGCGGTAGCACCAGCGAATGCCAAGGCTGGCTCAAGTGTTGCCAGAGCGGAAAGAGTCGCTGGTGAGTCATTAGCGATAATCGCTACCCTTTTTAATCCGAGATATTTCGGATTTGTAATCGCGTTAGCAGTGGAACCTTGGACCACGAGGTTGCCAGCGGTGATGTAGACGGCGTCAGCGGTGTAATCACTGGGAAGAATTGGCACGGCACCGATGACGGGAATACCGGCAGCGTTGAAAGTTCCGTAATCAACGAAGATGTCCAAACCGATCATCGCCAAGTCAACTTTTTTTGCCGCCAGTTCTTGGGCGCAGGCCTGTGAGGATTCGGGGCTGCCAACAGAAATACAGATTTCTAATTCAATGGGGCGTCCGGCAAAGCCACCTAACTCGGCGTTGATGTAATTGGCAGCGGCTCGAAATGCATTGGTGAAATCAGGGAAGTCAGCAGCCGGAGAGCCTTCTGTGTTGACAACGCCAATGACAAAGGGCTCGCCCGTTGGGAGAGGGATTGTCGAATCTTGGGTTGGGGTCGTGACATCGGTGGTCACAACGTTCTCCGTGGAATCAGGAATGCTTGTTGTCGTCTTTGACTCGGTGCAGGCGATGGCTAAAAACCCACTCAGGACCACAGCTAACACTGGCAACGTTTTACGGCACAATTTCATTTTCATCTTCCCCCTGACATGAACCTTAGCGCCCCAAAAAATGGGCCTGAGAACCCCGCATGCTGGGCTATCTCGCGCCCGAAGGAGTGAGCTTTGGGGCAAATGGGCCGGTCAGCGAAACCCTTGTTCGCGTAGGCTGTCAAGGTCGTTGTGAAAGCCACGTCGTGATCCCCCGAGAAAGCCACCGCCATGCCCAACGAAATCCATCAATCTGACAAATTGGCCGATGTCTTATATGACATTCGTGGTCCGGTACTTGATGAGGCCAAGCGACTCGAGGCGGCTGGTCAGCGCATCATCAAGCTGAATATTGGTAACCCGCACCCTTTCGGTTTTGAGACACCAGCCGAGATCTTGGTTGAAGTCTCTCGTAGCTTGCAGGCATCGCAGGGTTACAGCGATTCGCAAGGTATTACTGCGGCGCGTACTGCCATCGTGCAGCACTATCAAAACCAAGGCATCGACATCACCAACATCGATGATGTCTGGTTGGGTAATGGAGTCAGTGAACTCATTCAGTTATCGCTCAATGCGTTGCTCAATGAGGGCGATGAAGTTTTGATTCCCGCCCCCGATTATCCGTTATGGACTGCGTCAACAACTTTGGCTGGCGGCTCTCCTGTTCATTACCTCTGCGATGAAGAGAACGGGTGGAATCCTGATATCGCCGATATCGAAAGCAAAATCACCACCCGCACAAAAGCGATTGTTGTCATCAACCCAAATAACCCAACGGGTGCTGTTTATAGCCGCGAGATTTTGCGCAAGATTGCCGACCTGGCCATTGAACATAATCTCATCGTGTACGCCGACGAAATTTACGACAAGATTTTGTACGACGACGCTGTGCACCACACGTTTGCCGAAGTTGCGCCCGATGTCTTCACCATTACTTTCAACGGATTGTCAAAGGCCTATCGCTTAGCCGGTTTCCGTTCGGGCTGGATGGTCATGACGGGCCCGCGTAAGCACGCTGCGAGTTACATCGAAGGCGTACAAATGTTGACGAACATGCGTCTCTGCGCCAATGTTCCGGGGCAACATGCCATTCAGACCGCGCTTGGTGGACGTCAAAGTATTAAAGACCTCATCTTGCCTGGTGGACGTTTGCTCGAACAGCGCGACGCGGCCATTCAGGCCTTGCATGAAATTCCGGGTGTCACCTGTGTCGTACCTAAGGGAGCGTTGTATGTGTTTCCGAAACTCGACCCCGAGATGTATCCCATTGCTGACGACCGTCGATTTGTTCTTGACTTCTTGCGCGCCGAACACGTACTTGTTGTCCAAGGAACTGGTTTCAACTGGCCGCGTCCCGATCACTTACGTATCGTCACGTTGCCGTGGGCGAAAGATCTCACCGAAGCGATTGGTCGCTTGGGTCGATTCTTGTCGACCTATCAACCGCCCAAAGACTGAACGCGTTGCTCAGATGATGTTGAGTGCGTCTAAAAATTTCGCAGCGACATCTTGATCGCCAGTAATTTTGCAGTGCTCGCTCCAATGTGAACGTTGAGTTCCCCAGTTCACAAATGAATGTCCGTTGCTACTGACATCGGCGACTGAACCATTTGACCTGCCTTCGCTGACGACGATGTCGTTGCCCGATGGAGCGATTGTCCACGAACCACCGCCGGCACCAGTCAAGGTCAAGACGATCGGGGCTGAAAGTGATTGTCCAAGATTGATCTGCATCTGGGGCATACCCGTGATCATCCAGCGAATTGCGGGTCCGAGGCGAGCGGCATCTGAATCGGGAAGACGGCGTTCGATGGGTCCCTCGGGGGCGAGAAGGTCGATGCGAAGGTGGCAATAGTGGTCGAACGCGTAAGCGTCGGCCAATTGATTCATGGGGTACGAACCCAAGTCGGCGAGTGGAATCACCGTTGATGCAAGTGGCTCTTCTTGCATTGAGGCCAATACGGCAACTGCTTGATCGCAGAATGCCAAGTACTCATCAAGAATCTGTTGGTTGGTCCAGTCTTTGCGGGGTTCGATTAACAAATCCATCATTCGTTCGGCCGGAAGATTGATGGGCTCGGCAGGAGCAGGTGAAGGATCGACCGTTTCTTTGTAGTTCGAGCTCATGTGGGCAACCAGGTCGCGTACCGACCATCCGGCGCAGCCACTGGGTCGTGACCATTCTTCTTCGGTCAAAGTTGTGATGACCGACTTCACTTCATCAACGGCAATTTGGAGTGCTTCAATTCCTTCGCGTGACATGGCTTTATCTCCTGGATCGTTTCTCCTTTGAGCGTACGAAAAAGGTCAATGTTTGGGCGAAGCGGAACAAAAATAGTTAACCGTGGCAGAGTAGTGAGATGGAATTAACTGCTGCGCCGCCTCTTGAAGCGCCTGTCTACGTCGTCGGTCATATTTCAACTTTGTTAGTCGATGAAGCGAGAGATAACCGACTACTTGGCGTTGAAATTTGGTATCCGGCTGTATCAGTGACAGAGCGGACAACCTACGAATTATTCCCAGGGATTTCGTTCTTTGCCGCCGCAGCCCAAGAGAATGCAATTGTTGCCGACGGGCGGCACCCGCTGATTATTTGGTCGCATGGACGTACTGGAATGCGACACAACTACAGCTTGTTGTGCGAAGCATTGGCGGCCCGCGGCTACATCGTGATCGCGTCCGATCATCCAGGTGACACTTTGTTTGATTGGGCGCTCGGAACCCATGTTAATGACATCACTAACGACCGCAATCGAATCGGAGATGTACGCGCTCTGATTGATTGTGCGCTTGGCACTGGACCCGAACTTGCCCCGTGGCTAACCGAGCATGTTGACGAATCGCGCATTGCGGTTGGTGGACATTCATACGGTGGACTTACGGCACTTGCAACCGTGTCTGAATTGCATGAGTTTGTGCCCGATACTCGCGTGCACGCCGCATTTTTAGCGCAGGGCTATACGCGAATTTTGCCAGATGAAATTTTTGCTAGCACCGCAGTGCCCGTACTGATGGTGGTTGCTAATCAAGATAAGACCACCCCTCCGACCACCGACGCCGAAAAGGCGTGGAGTTTGTTGTCGGTGCGTGAAGGTCGAGTTGGTGCGTTGTCGCAGAGGTTTGATGTTGATCTGGCAGGTCATCAGGCTTCGAGCGATTTTGGTTTATACGCCGAACTCGCACCACAAGTTGAGAACTTGCCCGACATGTTGCGCATGTATCTCCAATCGGTTGTCGATGACTCGCCGGCCGAATGGATCACTGCCTGGCGAACCACGGTGTTGCGCCATGTCGTCCTCATCGACAACTTCCTAAAGTCCGTGTGACTAGACCTGGTAGGTGCGGGCGGCAGTGTTGTAAAACAAGTCGGCGCGTTCGCTGGCCGAGAAGCCGCTCGTCATCTTTTTGTACGCATTCCACAAGACTTCGTACGACAGTGACAATCGGTCAACCGGGAAGTTTGATTCGAGCATGCATCGTGATGGACCAAAACATTCGATCGCGTGTAGGTAATAGCGCGATTGTTGGGCATTGAATTCATCTGAGGTCGGTGGGCGAGTAGCGGTGTTCCACCCGAAGCCGTTATCGGGCATTGCAAGCCCGCCGATCTTGGCAACGACGTTTGGACACTTGGCAATTTCGGCAATATCTTTCTTCCACTGCTCAAAGATTTCGTCGCGCTGCGTTGCATATGGTCCGACACCCACTGGTGTTCCGAAGTGATCGAGAACCATCGTGGTTCCTGGTGTCGCGCGAGCGAGTTCTAAGAATTCGCGATTCTGGTGGTGATAGTGCCATGAGTCGTAGGTAAAACCCCGTTCACCAAGTCGCGCCACTCCACGACGAAAGGCTGGATCAAGATATAGATCCTTGATTCCGTGACCCGGAATCATCATTGCTTCAGGATGAGTTGCGAGTGCAAGAGCATCACGAATTCCACGGAACAATCCACGGCTTGCTTCAACATGCATGTCAAGCAACTCATCACGATCATCGCGCCGGAGATCAATAGAACTCACGATTCCAGCGATCAGCGGATTCGGGTCGCTCAATGCTTCGTCGGCGATGTATTTGGTTTCGCCAAGCGAACGAAGGTGTTCGGGCGCTTCGCGGTTATAGGCCGAACCACATTCCATAAATATTGTCTTGACAATGTTGTGGCCAGCGCTGGCATCACGATGTAAATCGTTGCGGGTGTACGGCAACCCCTGACCCTGTGGCCACATGTGGTGGTGCGGATCGAGAATGGGAAGTTCGGGTTCGACGATGTCTTCGACAACTTGGTCGAGCCACTCTTGGGTTCCTGGAGTTAGTTGAGTCACGCCGAAATCATGCCACGAATCGGTTGACAAATTTTTAGTCAGTGAACCGAGATGCGGGTAATGGTGGTCATGCTGCACCAATAGATGTCGCCGCGAGGACCGATCGCGGGGAAGACCGCAGACTGGATGGGGCTCGTTGTCGAGACCCGAGCAACTTCTTCGCCCGTTGTGATGTCGAGAACGACAACTTGTTCGCAACCAAGTTCGGGCCGATAGTCGGCTGTCACGATTTGTCCAGTCTCAGGAATGAGCAACATATGGCACGCATGATTTTGTTCGTGGGTCCAACGTAAGGTCACCGAGTTTTCGTCGTAATCGAACCCGCTGATGACGCCATTGCCACTGTCAAAGCCGACAACAATCTGTCGCTTGGTGTCAACAACTGGCGGATTGGCGATGATGCCATTGGGAAGACCACAAATTTCGGTCAATGTCACTTGAGCACTTGTTTTGTTGACACGAACGAGGTGCAGTGGTGCTGTTGAAATTCCGACACCCCGAAATGAACCAGTGAACAGTTGTGTTCCTTCGCCGTTATCTAAGAACCAGGCATCGTCATCGGTGATGACAGTGTCCCAACCGAATGTTTGTCCTTCAATAGTTCGATAGCGAGCATTGAATGAATCATCAACAGTTAACGACTCGCCATTCCATGCGACACGAATCAATGTGTGATCTCCAACAACGTAAATATTGTTTTCATCGGCCGATAGCCGTGCAATCGAAGGTTCGGCAAGTTCGAGACGCGCAACAATCCGCAAATCTTCTGGATCAAGAATCAACAACTCGGTGTTGTCCATCGGTGCACCGTTGGGTTGTCCTGGAAGCGGACCCGAAAAATCTTTGGTCGCAATATGCCCGGTCGGCAAGATGACGAAACTGTTGTACGGACGAACTCGCGGCAACTCAACAGAAGCGATGACTGACAAATCAGTCGACAATCGATGCGCGTGATTGCCGAACACCACATACAACGAACCATTGGCGTGAGCAGCCATGCCACCTGGCCACATGGGTCCACCGGCGAGTTGCTCAGATTGCGCGAGCGCCTCAAGCGTCAGCGGGTCAATTTTTTCGACCCATGCGACCGAATCGAGCCCGGGCATGACCCGTTGAAGAAATAGCTCGTCATGTGGCCCAACAATTGGCATGGTCATTGCCAGTGCATCGCGAGAGACGACTTCAAGCTGTTTTGCGCTCGAAATGCGCGGAATCGACACATTTGTGGCGATTTGCTGTCTTTTTGGTCCGCCATCTTCGCCAGACCACGAACTGGGCCAATATTCACTCATTCACAAACCTTAGATGTTGGCCATGTCATTGCATAAAGAATTGGCCTATGGCACTACCGACGACCGCCGTCAGCGTTTAGTTTGGAGGGGTGACTGATGAAACGATTTTGCTTGAACTTGAACCAGAAGCAGAACGTCTTCTCAATCGACACCTCAGTTCGGCCGAAGAGTGGTATCCCCATGAGCAAGTTCCGTGGGATCGTGCGGCACGTCTGAATAGTGAAGGGTTCACATTTGGCGAAGAACCCCTTCCGCAGGGTGTGCGTTCGGCTTTGCTGGTGAACTTGCTCACCGAAGACAATCTGCCGTGGTACACACGAACAATTTCGCGCATGTTTGGCGGAGACTCGGCGTGGGGTGCGTGGGCACAACGTTGGACCGCTGAAGAAGGTCGTCACGCCATCGTGATGCGTGATTACATCACGGTCAGTGGACTTGTTGATCCGAAGACTCTCGAAGATGGACGCATGGCACAAGTGAGTAGCGCGATTGTCCCTGAACCCGATTCGCCTGTTGACGGAATGTGCTACGTCGCAATGCAAGAACTTGCCACCCGTATTTCGCATCGCAACACTGGCACCCTTCTGAATGATCCGGTTGGCTACAACGTGATGATGAAGTTGTCGACCGATGAAAATCGACATCACCTCTTTTACCGCGATTTAGTCAG
>CAMDER010000039.1 GCA_945896935.1 Bifidobacterium breve
CAGTCGGCTGCACGTTGAGTAGCTCGCAAGCGATTTCATAAAACCGAGTTTCGGGTTTACGGCAACCAACTTTTGAACTTTCGACGACTGCATCAAAGCGTTCCATGATGAGGTCGATTTCGGCTTCGCGACTATTTTCGGGACGTTGACTGATTCCGTCGCCGCCCACCATGTTGCCGCCCACCATGTTGCCGCCCACCATGTTGTTGGTGAGACAGGCTGTTTTGAATCCGGCTGCTTTCACGAGATCGAGTGCATGCACCATTTCGGGGCGAATGTCGCCTTTCAGAAGTGCTAATACGTCGTAACCCCGAATGGCAAAGCCCAGCGCAGCAGCGTCGATGGCAAAAGCCTGATCGAATTCGGCGGCCGATATATCGCTCCGCTCAAAATGGGCCCAAGCGTTGTCATCGGGGCTGGTGGCGTTAATGGTCCGAATGGTGTCAAGGGGGAGTCCTTGAGTGGTCTCAAAGCGGTTAAAAGCCTCGAACGGGCTGCTCAAAATCACCCCGCCGAAATCCCACAAAACCGCCGAAATAGTCGTCGTACGAGTCACACCTCAGATCGTAGGGCTATCCCCACCTGCGAGCCTTATTAGTGGTTCACTAGAAGGGATATGCCACCTAAGCCAGCCGCCCCAAAACACGTCATTGTGGATGGTTCGAACATTGCCACTGAGGGACGTTCGAAGCCCAGCCTGAAGCAGTTGAACGATGCCGTGATGGCGTTTATTCAAGATCACCCTAAAGCGGTGATCACGGTGATTGTTGATGCAACATTTGGACATCGCATTGACCCGAAAGAAGCAGCGGCTTTCGACAAGGCAGTGGAACACAACGAACTCGTCACACCACCGGCGGGAACAGTTGGTCGCGGAGACGGATTTGTGTTGAGCATCGCTCAAAAAGTCGGGGCTTCAATTTTGTCGAACGACAGCTATCAAGAATTTCACGGTCAGTATGAGTGGCTGTTTGATGAAGGTCGATTAATTGGCGGCAAACCTGTTCCGAACGTCGGGTGGGTGTTTGTGAACCGCACCCCAGTTCGTGGTGAAAAGAGTCGTCGCGCGATTCGCGAATCTCTGCCTGCTTCAGACAAGCCCAGCAGGGGTGTTGCCAAGGTCAAGGTGAGTGCCGAAGCAATGAAGCCAATGCCAGTGCCGAAGTCATTGCCACCGGGTGCGAAACTTCCTGCCAGGAAAGTCGAAAGCTCGAAATCAGTGAACGACATTTTGCCGTTCTTGCAATTCATTGAAAAGAACACTGTTGGCTCGGTGGTCGTAGGTGTTGTTGAGAGTTATTCGTCGCATGGCGCCTATGTCACGATTGGCGATGTGCGCGGGTATGTGCCCTTACGGCTACTCGGAAGTCCGCCGCCTCGTTCGGCCCGAGAAGTGATGCAACTTGGAGACAGCGTGACTCTTGAGATCGTCGAGATCATTGCGGGTCGACGCAGCATTGATCTTGTTCCGACGACGAAGTCGGTCTCAGAGGTTGCGTCAAAGGCGAAGAAAAAAACTGTTGGCAAGAAGGCTGCTCCCGCGAAAAAAGTAACACCAGGCAAGAAGGCGGCACCCGCGAAGAAGGCTGCGCCTGTGAAGAAAGCTGCTCCGGTCAAAAAAGTAACACCGGTCAAAAAAGTAACACCAATCAAGAAGTCAGCGCCTGTGAAGAAGTCAGCGCCTGTTAAAAAGTCAGTTGCCAAGAAGGTCGCTCCCAAAAAAGTTGCCCCAAAAAAGGTTTCAGCCAAGAGTCCAGTTAAAGCTGCTTCTCGCCGCAAGTGACTTGAGGGTCACTGATCGCCTACGGTTCTCTTGTGCGCCTCGCTACCTGGAACGTCAACTCATTACGGGCTCGTATGCCGCGTGTCGATGAATGGTTACTCGATGTGCGGCCAGATGTCGTGTGCATGCAAGAAACCAAACTTGCCGAAGACGCTTTTCCGACTGAGCATTTTGCCGAGATGGGTTACGAATCAATTCATCATGGACAAGGTCAGTGGAATGGTGTCGCAATTTTGAGCAAAGTCGGACTTGAAAACCCGGTCCGCAATTTCGCCGATGGTCAGCCGCTAGATGCCGAAGCGCGCTTAGTCACTGCAACATGTGGGGGTATCCGAGTGAGCTCGGTGTATGTACCTAATGGGCGCGAACTCAATAACGATCATTACCAATACAAGTTGGCATGGATGAAGCGATTGATCGCCCATCTCAACGCCGACACCTCTTCTTCAGATGCAGTCGTCGTCACGGGTGACTACAACATTGCCCCCGATGACATCGATGTGTACAACCCCGCCGACTTCATTGGGGCAACCCATGTCAGTGAGGCCGAACGCCAAGTGTTACGCGACCTCGAAGCGTGGGGCATGGTTGACGTCTTTCGTCAACATCATCCCGACGACAAACTGTTTTCCTGGTGGGATTACCGCGCTGGTGGATTTAATCAAAACAAGGGAATGCGCATTGACCTCATCATGGCGACGCCCTTGGTTGCTGCGAAATCGCGCTGGACAATCGTTGATCGCCAGGCGCGAAAAGGTGAAAAGCCGAGCGACCACGCTCCTGTACTGGTGGATATTGATGCCTGAAGAAATCAGTCCCGAATCTGAACGTTCGGTTTGGTCAAATCCCGGCGATTCGACCATCCCGTCACCATTGGCTTTGCCGCGACATCGCGTGGCAATGTACGACCCAAGTAATCCGCGGCTTCGTTTAGCTAACGCAACTCGTGACGTGCTGCAACATTCGGCAACGTCAACTGCGCAGAGCGATGTATTTGCTCAAGCGGCAGAATTGCTCGAGCAGGCTGCCGCATTACTTGAACCCGGTCCACATGGCCGTTCGTATCATGGAAGCGCCGAAGGTGCAGTCGGCGGTGCAACACATGGGTTCATCAGCCACAGTCCAGTGACCGGACCACTCAATGGTTTGGCTGGACTGATCGAACTTGAAAGTGCACCTAACGAAATCATTGCGACAGTTACCTACGGTGACGCGTACGAAGGCCCGCCAGGTTGTTTGCACGGTGGCTTAATCGCCGCAATCTTTGATGAGGTGTTGGGTTTTGCGCAGGCCTTATCTGGAGCTCCCGGAATGACGGGTCGTCTTGAAGTGACGTATCGATCGCCAACGCCATTGCATCAACCATTAAAAGTCACGGGTCGATTTGACGGCATCAATGGTCGCAAGATCATGACTTCGGGTGAAATTTATGCCGGCGATCGTTTATGTGCGCAAGCAATTGGCATATTTATTTCGGTCAAGGCCGAAAAGTTTGCTGCGCTGAATCTCGATCGTCAAACACGCGATTAGTTAATGCGGTATTCGTTCAATGCCGCGTTGTACGGCCGTCAAAATTCGCTGACCGACACGTAGAGCCATTGATTGACCGAACCCTTCGACGGCCGAAAGTTCTTCGATGCTGGTTGGGCGTATCTGAGCGATTCGCCGAAGAACTTCATCCGAACAAAAGATCATGGGGTCAAGGTTTGCGACCCGACCAGCGTTGGTGCGCCATAGCAACAGTTCGTCATAAACAAAATCATGTGGTTCAAGTTCTTGACGACGCAGCGTTTGGTCACGTACATAGTCGGACGATGGTGGAGCAACTTCAATAACTGCATCAACGCCATCAACGAATGGACTGCGTGTCCGTGAACGCCCCCGACGCGAGTGAGCATGAGTCAATGCCAAGCGATCAGCAGCGCGTGTCATGGCAACATAGGCCAAACGAATTTCTTCGGCGGTTTCTGCTGTCGTTTTGGCTGATGAGTGCGGAATGAGTCCTTGTTCGCACCCTGCCAAGACAACGTTGTCCCACTCGCGCCCTTTAGCACCATGAAAAGTCAGCAGTTCAACCGAATCTTGGTAGCGCTCGTCCTCGAATGGACGGTTGGCACGCACCCAAGCCAAAAATGTTCGACCATCGCCGCCCCCTTCGGACAAAAACTCATCAACTGCATCTGCCACCCGCCGTCGTGCGACGAGATCTTCTTCAGTTTCAGTTGAATCTTCTGCCAAAGGAGCACGGGCATCGCGTGACCATGTTGCAATTCGTGTCGAACTTGGCAAATCACCAACTTCGCGAGTTGCTCGCTGTACCGGATCGGCTGCCATTGAGCCCACGATGCGTGTCGGAATATTGTGAGCATTTAGTGCATCGCGAAGTGGGGCCAATTGCGCATTGGTGCGGGCCAATATTGCAAAGTCGCGCCAACGTGAAGACGGAGTGCGCCAAGATTCGATGATCTGGGACACGCCAACGGCTTCGGCTTTTTCGTCAGCAAATCCGTAGATCTGTACTGGCGAACCATCAGGGCGTGTTGAGAAGAGTTGCGGAGGGTCAGTGGGCAGATGCGCCAGCGCTCGAAGCCCTGCTTGAACAACTTGCGGTGTGCAGCGATAGTTGGCCGAAAGTCGAATGACCTCAATACCAGGGAAACGCTGTTCGAGTGCGGTGAGCACTGATGGATCGGCTCCGTTGAAGCCGTAGATCGACTGTGACGGGTCGCCGACAAGGGTGAGGTCGTCGCGTCCGATACGCCACTGATCGAGCACTGCGAGTTGCAGCGGGTTTAAGTCTTGGGCTTCGTCAACAAAGAGATGACGAATTTTCCAATGCACGATGTCGGCGAAATTGTTGTCATCACGCATCGCGTCAATAGTGAGAGAAAGCAAATCGTCAAGATCGATGACTCCGCGCTTGCGCTTCAACATCTGAACATCGCTCATGATCTTGGCCACGTCGGCGACGGGGGCTGATGATCGGCGTCCACTCGAATTAATTGCCGAGGCATAGCGATCGGCGGTGATATTTCGCGATCGTGCCCAGTCGATGTCGGCGGACAAATCATTGATGTTGGCGGTGTGCTTAGGTCCTATGACTTCGCCGATCAGTCGCCGACGATCAGAAATCACAACGGGGTGGCTCTTGCCTTGTTCGTCCCACCGTTGGCGTAATAGTGAGAGCGCAACGGAGTGGAACGTGCCAGCGATAATGGTGTCGCGCAGTCCAAGTGCCCGTAGGCGTCGACGTAATTCGGTTGCGGCTTGACGGGTGAATGTCAACACGGCGACGTGTGAGGCGTCGGCTGATTCGGTTAAGCATCGATAGGCCACGCGCCGAGTCAGTACT
This sequence comes from Bifidobacterium breve, assembly GCA_945896935.1. Classification (GTDB taxonomy): domain Bacteria; phylum Actinomycetota; class Acidimicrobiia; order Acidimicrobiales; family Ilumatobacteraceae; genus Casp-actino8. The sequence goes on from CAMDER010000039.1 coordinate 5,136, forward strand.
CCAGTTTTTCCCGATCCCGCGCCGGCAATAACCGCGAGCAGGGGAGCAGTTGACGTGATCGCAGATTGTTGATTGGGGTCTAACCCCATCAGCAGTTCCTTTTTGGTTTCCAAATTGATCACGACATCATCGTAGGGCATGGTTCTGCGAAGTATTGTGGGCGACATGCCGTATCCCGCTCGACTTTTAAATCCCGATGAATCAGTTGCCCTTGACCTGCATCCCCATTGGTGGTTTTTCGCCGAATCGATGACGTCATTTGTGGTTTCTGTAGTTTTGTGGCTCTTTGTTTTTGGTCAGGATGAACCCAAGTCATATCTGACCTATCCAATTGGTGTCGTCACTCTTGGTGCTTTGGTGTGGTTGCTTATTCGTTACCTCAAATGGCGCACGACATACTTCGTGATTACCTCAGATCGATTGATTTATCGTCATGGCGTCATTGCCAAGGCAGGTATTGAAATTCCGCTTGAACGTGTGAACAATGTGAACTTTAAGCAGAGCATCTTTGAGCGCATGATTGGTGCGGGCGACCTTTTGATCGAGTCCGGTGGCGAAGATGGTCAACAACTTTTTTCAGATATTGCCAAACCTGAAAAAGTACAAAATCTCATTCACATGCAGATGGAAGACAATCAAAAGCGATCTTTCAGCGTAAATATGACTGGTGGCAACGACGTTGCGACCCAAATTGAAAAACTTGAAGGCCTTCGTGACCGTGGTTCAATCACCGCTGAAGAATTTGCAGCACAGAAGCGACGCTTGCTCGATAGTTGATTAAGTGCGGTGGCGAATTCCGACGATGCAGCCACCAAACCCGCCACCAGTCATCCGAGCACCAAGAATTCCTGGCTCGCTCATCATGGTTTTGACCGCTTGATCCATTGTTGCATTCGAAGTCTCAAAATCGTTCGCCAAACTTTGGTGGCTTTCAAGCATCAGTTGGCCAGCTGCTCCGAAATCTTTTTGTGAAAGCGCAGATGCGAAGTCACGAACTCGTTGATTTTCGCTGATGACATGTCGTGCGCGACGAAACAAACGTTGATCATTTATGTTCTTGGCATCGCCGATGTTCGCCAATCGCAGCGGACCAATCATTTTTTCAATGACGTGGCAATCAGTCACTCGATCGGAGTATTCACTTCCCGCAAGTGTGCGGTGTGAGATAAAACGCGTCACCACTTCAATCTCATCGGGCATGGCGATGTGTTGAACGTCGAGAGTGTGACAGTCAATCAGCGTTGCTGTATGCGGTCGTCCGACAGCGATACATAACTGATCCATAATTCCGCACGGCACACCCGAGGCAATGTGCTCAGCACGTTGGCATAGTAGAGCAATATCGGCGTCAGGTAATTCAACGTGGGCGATCGAGAGCGCAGTACGAGCGATCGCTATTTCGAGCGCTGCGCTCGACGACAGGCCAGATCCGATCGGAATTGTTGTGCTGATTTCGCCAGTGAAACCAGGGACCTCAATCCCGAGTTGCGCAAGTTCAAAAAGCACGCCGGCGATGTAGCGCCCCCATCGTGGCTGAATCGAACCCAGATCTCGTATTGGTAGCTCAATTGACAGCGCAACAGGCTCGTCCCGCGAAACCAAATTCCATATCTGACTTGTGTTTACTTGGCCGATTACAGTTGTGTACGCATCAAGCGTTAGCGGCATGACGAGACCACCGGTGTAGTCGGTGTGATCGCCAATTAGGTTGACGCGACCGGGCGCTGAAATTTGAATTGTTTCAGTCACGCCAATTTCAAAGTCTTGCTGAAGCGTTCGACTGAGTCCATGTCAAATGGAGCACGAAGTGCCAAGTTGATTTGCTCGGCACCTGCGGCGACGTATTGGCCAATGCGATCAATGACTTGTTCGTCACTTCCGGTTAAAACACCGGGACGGACACCCTCGGCGAGCATGCCGAATTGCGAATGCAAACTTTCTTCGGTCCATGCAATACCAACATTCACGGTGCGCTTCACTTCTTTGGGGTCGCGGCCGATTGATTCGCAATGAGCTGTTAAAACAGAACTCTTGTGAGCGAAACCTTCGGGCGAAACAAAAGGAACATTCCAACCATCGGCATACTTTGCAGTGATATTGAGCGTGCGCTTTTCTCCGCCGCCACCCACCCAGATCGGAATCTTCTTCTGAATCGGACGTGGTTCGTTGCGGGCATTCGTGAGGTTGAACCATTCGCCTGAAAAGTTGGTGACATCATCGTGTAGCAAGCCGCGAACGCATTGCGCTGCTTCTTCAAGTTGATCCATGCGGGTTTTGACTCCGGGGAACGGAATACCGTACGCCTCGTATTCAACTTGAGCCCACCCCGCACCAAGTCCCATGTCAGCGCGACCACCCGAAATGTGATCGATCGCAGTAATCATTTTCGCGAGCACCGAGGGGTGGCGATAGCCGACTGAATACACGAGTGAACCAACTCGAACACGACTTGTCTCTGCTGCCAATGCAGCATGCATCGCAACGGCTTCAAAGCATGCTGCGTCATCAGGCTTGCCAGTAGCACCGTAGAAGTGATCCCAAATGGAAATCCAATCAAAGCCGAGGTCTTCGATCTTGCGCCATGCTGGTCGCAAATCGTTATAGGTGGTGTGTTGTAATCCGGTGTGGACGCCAAAGCGCATGTGCGGGAACATTCCTGAAGTCATATAACAAAGGTAGTCGTTGCGATGGTGGTCCCGAAGTGACGAGATGGCTATTCTCTCGGCATGCCACAAGCGAATATTTCTGCCAATATCGGATCAATCACCCTGGAATACGAAACAATGGGGAAGGCCGCCGATCCCGCGGTGTTGTTGATCCAGGGTTTTGGCGCACAACTCATCAACTGGCCTGATCAGTTCTGCCACATGTTGGTCAACCAAGGTTTCTACGTCATCCGTTTCGATAATCGCGATTGTGGCCTGTCAACCAAACTCGATGGTGTTGTTGTTGACCCGAACGCAGTATTTGCTGCGGCTCTGAGTAGCGAAAAAATTCCGCCGGTTCCGTACACATTGTCGGATATGGCGCAAGATGCCATTGAACTACTGAATCATCTCGAAATTGAGTCCGCCCATATTCTGGGGGCATCAATGGGTGGCATGATTGCCCAAACTTTGGTGATTGAACATCCTGATCGCGCGCGTTCATTAATTTCGCTGTACTCAGTGACGGGCGAATTTGAAATTGGCGCACCGACCGCCGAAGCAGCAGAAGCTTTGCTGGGACCACCACCAACTGAGCGCCAGGCGTACATTGATGTGAGCCCGAAATACGGGGTGTGGCAGTCAAAGCGATACTTTGATGAAGTTGCAGTCAAGCTTGAAGCAGCCCGAGCATTTGATCGATCGTTCTATCCAGAAGGGTCAAGTCGCCAGTTGGCGGCTATTTACGCGAGCGGTTCACGAGCAGAAGCATTGCAAAAATTGCAGACCCCCACTTTGGTGATTCATGGTAAGGATGACACTTTGTTGCCTCCCGATGGGGGCAAGCGCACTGCCGAATTGGTGCCTGGTTCAACGTTCTTGCTCGTGGCCGATATGGGTCACGATCTTCCCGAACCCTTGTTGCCGCTCATCACAGGTGTGATGACGGCGCATATGAGACTTGCCGAATGGCAGCGCGCCACCGGTCACTGAATACGATGAAGGAATGACTGGTCCACTTACAGGTTTTCGTATCGTAGAAATCGCCGGCATCGGGCCTGGCCCATTTGCCGCCATGATGTTGTCCGACATGGGTGCCGAGGTAATTCGCGTTGAGCGCGCTCAGGCGGTGCGTGGACCGGCTCCTGATGGCCCGGCCTTTGACATCTTGCAGCGTGGTCGCCAAAACATTGCGATCGATCTCAAGAACCCAGAAGGTGTTGAGACATTGTTGAAGCTCGTCGAATCGGCCGATGCTTTGATCGAAGGTTTCCGCCCTGGAGTCATGGAGCGTCTCGGCATTGGCCCTGATGTGTGCTTGGAACGTAACCCGAAATTGGTCTTTGGCCGCATGACTGGCTGGGGTCAGACCGGCATGTATGCGCAAGCGGCAGGCCACGACATCAACTACATTTCGCTCGCTGGTGCTTTGGCTCACTTTGGTCGTGCCGGTGAAGGTCCGGTTCCTCCCATGAACATGGTCGGTGACTTCGGTGGCGGCGGAATGTTCTTGGCATTCGGCGTGGTGTGTGCATTGCTTGAAGCGAGTAAGAGCAATAAGGGTCAAGTTGTTGACGCAGCCATGGTTGACGGCACAGCAGTGCTGATGACAATGTTCTGGGCGTTCTCGCAAATGGGTGTGCACGATGAAAATGCGCGCGGAACCAACTTGCTTGACACGGGCGCGCACTTCTATGACGCGTACGAATGCAAAGACGGTAAGTACATCTCGATTGGTTCGATCGAGACACAGTTCTATGCACAGTTGTTGCAACTCACCGGACTTGATTCCGATCCCGAGTTTGCCAAGCAGATGGATAAGTCGCAGTGGCCACATTTGAAGAAGCGCATTGCCGAAGTCTTCAAGTCGAAGACTCGCGATGAGTGGTGCACAATTATGGAAACGACCGACGTATGTTTCGCTCCAGTGCTCACCATGAGTGAAGCCGCTGCCCACCCTCACAACGTAGAGCGCAACATGATTATTGATGTCGCTGGCACTAAGCAGCCTGCACCAGCGCCACGTTTTTCGCGCACCGTGCCATCGGTATCGCGACCACCGTCGCACCCGGGGCAACACTCACGTGAGATTCTTGAAGGCTGGGGCTTCGCATCAAGCGAGATTGAGAAGTTGTTGGCTTCGGGAGCGGTTGTCGACGCGTGAGCACACTTGTTTGTTTTCATGCTCACCCCGATGATGAATCAATAGCAACTGGCGGGTCGATTGCTCGTGCTGCGGCCGAGGGTCATCGCGTTGTTCTGGTGATGGGCACCGATGGTCGGCACGGCGAAACGCCCGCAGATCTTGGCGAAGGTGAGTCGCTACAAGATCGTCGCAAAGCAGAAACTGAACGTTCGGCCGAAGTACTGGGTGTCAAAAAGGTGTATTGGCTGGGTTATCACGACAGTGGTATGACCGGTTGGCCGCAAAACACAGAGCCGAATTCGTTTATTGGTACAGATGTTGAGACTGCTGCTCAAAAGTTGGCCAAGATTTTGCAGGACGAACAAGCCGATGTGTTCACGTGCTACGACTGGCATGGTGGTTACGGACATCCCGATCACATTCAAGTTCATCGTGTTGGACACCGTGCTGCCGACATTGCAATCGCGAACGGCCAAAAGATTCGCGTACTTGAATCAACAATGAACCGCACACGGATCGCTCAGATGTTGGAGCAACTTGGTGGGGGAGACTTCGACCCAGAAGCTCCAGCCGATGACGGCAATCCGTTCGGAACTTTGCAAGAAGAAATCACTATGGCTGTTGATGTGAGTGAATTTGTTCAGGTAAAGCGCTCGTCGATTATGTGTCATGCAAGTCAAGTGACCGACAGCAGTATGTTTTTGCAAATGCCTCCTGAAGCATTTGCGATCGCGTTTGGTGAAGAGTTCTTTATTGAAGTCGACCAACTTGGTGGAGCGCCGAGGGGCTGGTTCATGTGAGTCGCGTCTACATGGTGCGACACGGTCGGGCGGCAGCTGGTTGGGATACCGATGTCGACCCTGGTCTCGATGAGATTGGTCGTGAGCAGGCTGCCGCAACTGCCAAACAATTGGCGCAATTGCCGCACATGGCGTTGGTTTCGAGCCCGATGAAACGTTGCCGTGAAACTGCGGGCTTTCTATCTGCTTTGCGGGGTCATGTACCAATTACGTTTGAGCCGTTGGTGACAGAAATTCCTTCGCCCGATGGCTACGCATTGGGCGAGCGCATCGAATGGTTGCGGGCGGCAATGGCTGGCACATGGGGAGAACTCGGCGGTGTGTATGTAGATTTCCGCGATGATGTCGTGCGATATGTTGCGCAATGTCCAACTGACACCGTGATTTTTAGCCACTTCATCGCTATCAACGCGGTGATCGGATCATGTCTTGGTGACGATCGTTTGGTCATTGATAGTTTGGACAATGCCTCGGTAACAGTATTTGAAACCGATGGTGAGGGTGGCTTACGCCTCATTGAACGTGGCAATCAAGCCGACACTCTGATCCGCTGATCGGGCAGACTGTAGACATGCGTTCGCATCATTCATTTCGTTCGGTAGCAGTTGCCACAATTCTTGGGACATTGGTTGTGGCCTGTGGTGGCGGTGGTGCAAGCAATGAGACCCTTGCGCCGTTGCCGACAACTGCAACGACTACTCCCGAAACAACGTTGGCCCCGATGACAACGTCGGTTGCTCCCGAGAGCACAACAACGAGTTCAACAAGTTCAACATCGACGACCGTTGCGCCGGCCGAGCAATTGGTGCTTCGTGAAGACGGATTAGGTGATGTGTTGTTTGGCGTTGATGCTGATCAGATGATCACGTACGTCACACAACTTTTAGGTCAGCCCGATTCTGACTCGGGATACATCGGACCAGTATCAGAATTTGGTTCGTGTCCCGGAACTCAAGTGCGTGGGGTTCGCTGGGGCGATTTGTTGTTGATGTTTGGCGACGAAAGCGAAGTCGCCGCAGGACGTGTGCATTTCTATTCGTGGACGTATGGCCCCGTACAGGGAATTGCTCCCGTGCCAATGGGTCCAGTCACCGATGGTGATATCACATTGGGCTCATTGGTTGAAGAGATTCTGAAGGTGTACCCAACTGCCGAGATTTTTAATGATGACATCTTAGGAATGGGCTTTGAAATCAATCGCACCTTGACTGGAACACTCAGTAACGATTCGCCGAGTGGAGTTGTGGTGTCAATGACCGGTGGCGTCGCCTGTGCGACGTGAGGCCTGAGCAACTAGGGTCAATGAAGTCATGAATGCTTCGATGTTGGCCGATCTCCACCAGTCGTGGGCCTGGTTCGTGATCATTTCGAACGGCTTGGCCGGTTTTTGGTCTTTGGGCGCTCACAAGGTTGAATCGTTGCGTACTCGAGCGTTGTGGTGGTTTACGTTGCTCGCCGAACTCACCATGTTTGTACAGGTCATTCTGGGTGTGATTTTGGTGAACAAATACAAACTCGAATTCCCACAGTTTCACGCTTTTTACGGATTCGTCGGCATCATTGCGATCGCGATTATCTACTCGTACCGCAATCAGATGAAACACAAGTTGTACTTGTTGTACGGGTTCGGCGGACTGTTTGTGATGGGCCTCGGAATCCGCGCCCTCCTCGTCGG
>CAMDER010000040.1 GCA_945896935.1 Bifidobacterium breve
ACTCCGCGCTTGTTGTACAAAACCCGAACATCAGGATCTCGAACAAGTTGATAACTATCACGATCTCCGGTGACGATGATGACCTTGAAACCAACGTCAACCGCTTGATCGGCAACAGTGGCAATGACGTCGTCGGCCTCGAAGCCAGACAGTTCACAAATCGAAACGCCCATGGCCGTGAGCAACTCTTTGACGATGCCCATCTGTTGACGCAAGATGTCGGGACTCGCCTCGCGCTGGGCCTTATAAGACGGTTCAGCGATGTGGCGAAAGGTTGGTTCTGGACGGTCGAACGCCACCACAATCCCGCTTGGACGATGGTCCTTTAACAATGTCAGCAACATTGAGGTCATGCCGTACACGGCGTTGGTGACTTGACCACTTGCAGTCACCATGTCGGTGGGTATTCCGTAGAAAGCTCGGTATGTCAGCGAGTTGCCGTCAAGAACGAGCAATGTCTTATCTGCGTCACTCAAGGCTGAAGTTCTCCCGACAGAATTTTCTCGGCCACGTCACGCATACGTGATCGATCTTTCATGGCGGTTCGTTGAATAAACGAAAAGGCTTCCTGCTCTTTCATGCCGAAGTCATCAATCAGGCGCCCTTTGGCTCGATCAATAATTTTTCGAGCCTCTAGTTGCTCTCCCAAAACTTCCATTTGCCCGTTGAGTGCTTGCAGTTCGCGGAATCGTCCAATCGCTACTTCGATCGCCGGGATGAGGTCACTTTTTTGGAAGGGCTTCACGAGATAAGCCAATGCTCCGGCGTCGCGCGCTTGTTCAATGATTTCGCGCTGACTAAAAGCTGTCAGAACTAAAACTCCACAAATCTTTTCGTCACCAATCATGCGGGCGACTTCAAGCCCATCCATACCTGGCATCTTCACGTCGAGGATGGCCAAGTCGGGTTTAAGTTCACGAATAAGTTCAAGGGCGACGTCACCTCGGCCTGCTTCTCCGATGACCTCGTAGCCTTCTTCTTCGAGGGTTTCACGCAGGTCGAGACGAATAATGGCCTCGTCTTCAGCAATCACCACACGAATACTCATGGAATGTATTCAAGCACTTTTTCTTCCCTCGTGCCTCAGTGATTCGGCTTAGATCAGGATTGGCTCATCTTGTCGAGTAACTCATCTTGTTTCGCTTCAAGTTCAAGAATTGAGTCCTGAACATGGAGTCGATGCTTGCGCATTGCGTCCGCGTGCAGTTGGGCCTCTCGATATTCCACTCCCGCTCCCGATGTCTCAGAAACCAGCGACCTCAAGGCCTTATCGTCGGCCTCATCGTCAAGATGACTCAATTGCTCGTCGACGACCGAAAGTTCGACACGGAGACGTCGTAAACGCACGCCAGTCTCCCGTAAACGTCGTTCAATCATCCGATGACCCACATTGTGAGCCTAGCGAAGGTGTATTTGGAGAATAAACAAACTGGTGGCGAATTCAAGCGAGAAAACGCTCGTATTCGCCACCAGAATGACGTCGTGCCCCGGGTGGGATTTGAACCCACACCGTACGGAGTTTGAGACCGCTGCCTCTGCCGTTGGGCCACCGGGGCGACCCAAATATGTTAGCCCCGATCTCCGAAAAGGACTCACTTTCGCCTCGTCATCCCGACGTCGTTACTCGGTGGTAGCCCATTTAGGGTCGCTCCAGCGTCTAACTTCTATACGTGCTGGCATTTACCTTTCCCGGTCAGGGATCACAGCGCCCAGGCATGGGCCGCCCCTGGACCGAGCATGAATCTTGGGATCTTGTCGAAGAAGCCTCGGACGTTTCAGGACGCGATGTGGCACGTCTACTTCTCGATGCCGACGCCGACGAACTTAAAGACACCCGCAACGCGCAGCTCACGACATTTGTTTCGAGTTTGATGGTCCTTGACGCAGTTGAACGGCTCGGTGTCGAACCAAGTTTTTGTGCAGGCCACAGTCTTGGCGAGTACACCGCCTTGACCGCAACAGGCGCTCTCGGCTTTGACGACGGCGTGCGTCTCGTGGTTGAACGGGCCGAAGCAATGCATGAAGCAGGACAGAATAATCCCGGAACAATGTCAGCGATCTTAGGTCTCGACGATGAGTTAGTCGAGGTCGCTTGCCGCAGAGCAGATAGCGACGTTTGGGTTGCCAACTTCAATGCTCCAGGACAAGTCGTGATTGCGGGATCTGCAGAAGGTGTCGCCCGGGCTGTAGTCATCGCCAAAGAACTTGGTGCCAAAAAGGCAATGTCGTTACCGGTCTCAGGTGCTTTTCATACTCCGTTTATGACACCAGCCCGTGAACGACTACGCCAAGCAATCGCGGCCGCTCAACCTCGTGACACCGAAGTTCCCATCGTGAGCAATGTTGATGCCATCGCTCACGACCACGGTGATGAATGGGCCAGTTTGTTATCGGCTCAGTTATCGAGTCCAGTTCGTTGGAAACACTGCCTATTAACACTCGCTGATCTCGGCGTGACTGGCTTCGCCGAACTTGGTCCGGGCGGAGTCCTCACTGGGATGGCCAAACGAACAATTGAAGGTTCGCGTACGATTTCGGTAGCGACTCCTGATGAACTCGACAAATTCATTGAGTGGGTCAATAATGCTGCTCCTACTAAATTGCAACAACACGAAGGTGAGCATCTCTTTGCGGTTGAGCGACTGGTGGTCAGTCCGGCTTCGGGAGTCTTCGCCCCAAAAACCTCGGTTCATCAGGGTGATCACATCACCATTGGTCAAACCCTCGGAATGATTGGCGAAACACCGGTTGTTTCAGTCTTTGAAGGGATTCTTCAATCATTCATTGCTGTCGATGGAGAACGAGTGACGCTTCGCCAACCCATTGCTTGGTTGAGGACGATTTAGCGTGCCCGCTTCTCCCCCCGGAATCCGTGGTGCCGTGATTACAGGTTGGGCTAGCGCTCTTCCGCCGACGGTTGTCACTAACGAAGATCTCAGTAAAACCCTCGAGACCTCGGACGAGTGGATTCGAGATCGAAGCGGTATCGCCGAACGCCATATCGGTGGCACGACGGCAGAACTCAGCATCCAATCTGCGACGGCGGCAATGGCGATGGCTGGGGTTGATCCGCTGGCGATCGATGCTTTGGTTTTGTCAACCACAACGCCCGATCGCTGTGTTCCTGCAACTTCTGCGACAGTTCAACATGCCCTTGGTTTGAAATGCGGTGCATTCGACGTCAACGCAGCATGCAGCGGATTCGTTTACGCATTGACTATTGCCCATGGCCTAATAGCGATGGGTGCCGAGAAGGTGTTAGTGATCGGAACAGACACGTTGTCACGGATCACCGATTGGTCCGACCGCAATACGGCGGTGTTGTTTGCTGATGGATCTGGGGCAGTCGTCCTTGAAGCCGTTGATGGTCCTGGCCAAATGCTGGCGTGGGATATCGATGCCGATGGTTCTGCCGAAGAAGCCCTCTACGCCGAACTTGGTGGATTCATCAAGATGGAAGGCAAGGAAGTTTTCCGTCGGGCGGTGCGCATCATGGTTGATAGCGCTCAAAAATCACTCACTGCTGCCGGATTGACTTCAGCCGATATTGATGTGGTTATTCCTCATCAAGCCAATATCCGAATCATCCAGGCCGCTTGCGATCGACTTAATATCCCTATTGAAAAGGCCGCCACTGTTTTACATTTCACCGGTAACACTTCATCGGCGTCTATTCCCCTTGCTCTCGTGCATGCAGCCGATACAGGATTACTCAACAAAGGCGACACTGTTTTGCTCGTCGGCTTCGGGGCTGGCATGACAGCCGCTAGTGCAATCATCAAATGGGAAGGACGATGATGCCAGATCTAATCGGACGTGTTGTTCTGATCACTGGTGGTTCACGCGGAATCGGACTAGCAACTGCTCAACGCTTTGCATCTCTTGGCGATCGTGTCGCAGTGACCTATAACTCAAGTCCCCCACCTGACGGATTCTTCGCAGTGAAATGCGATGTCACGAGTACTGCCGAAGTTGACGCAGCGTTTACCGCGGTCGAACAGCACTTTGGTCCAGTCGAAATTCTCGTATCGAACGCGGGCATGACCAAAGACATGTTGCTCCTTCGCATGTCTGAGTCTGATTTTTCAGATGTCATTGACGCCAATCTGACTGCGGCATATCGAGTCGCCAAACGGGCTGCTCAAGGAATGTTGAAAGCTCGCAAAGGTCGCATCATTTTCGTGAGCAGTGTTGTTGGCCTGTCGGGTTCGGCCGGTCAAGCGAATTACTCGGCTTCTAAATCTGGACTCATCGGACTCGCCCGATCAATTGCCCGAGAACTCGGTAGTCGTTCAATTACCGCGAACGTTGTCGCCCCTGGACCAGTCGCGACCGACATGTTGGCAGCACTCTCTGAGGAACGACGAGAAGCACTCACCGCTGCAGTACCACTTGGCAGACTGGCCAGCCCAGACGAAATCGCTGGAACAATCGAATTCTTGGCATCTTCTGATGCGGCGTTTATTACAGGAGCAATCATCCCCGTTGATGGCGGGCTAGGCATGGGTCACTAGCCGAAGTTCACTTGGTAAATACCCAATCTGATCGCTCCAGCGTTTACAGTAAGAACCGTTGCCACATTGGCTGTTAGAGGAGAACCACAATGAATGAAGAACTTTTCGCCCGCTTTCGTAAGTGCGCCGTTGACGTGTTGAGCGTTGACGCCGACAAGGTCACGCTTGAAGCATCGTTTGGTGACGATCTTGATGCCGACAGCCTTGACCTCGTTGAGTTGGTCATGGCCCTCGAAGAAGAATTCAATGTCGAAGTACCCGAAGACGAAATTGAAGGCGTGAAGACCGTCGGTCAGGCATACAACCTGATTGTTGGAAAGCTCTCCTGATGATTGGACGCCGAGTTGCCATTACCGGTCTCGGCGTCGTTGCCCCATGCGGCATTGGACAAGAGAACTTCTGGTCAGGTCTTCTCGGACCTGGAATTACAAGTGGCAAGTGGATCACCATTGCCGACTGGGATCCTTTGCCTTGGTTTAACAACAATGCCAAAGAAGCTCGTCGGGCTGACCGCGTTGAACAATTTGCGGTGGCCGCCGCCGCAGAAGCAATGGCTCAAGCCGGAGACCTCAAGATTGATCCGACTCGTTTCGGCGTCATTATTGGCACTGGTATCGGTGGTCTCGGAACTCTTGAAGAACAAATGCAAATTCGTCTTGAAAAAGGTGAACGTCGCGTCTCACCGTTCTTGGTTCCGATGATGATGGCGAACGCTTCTGGAGCCGCGATTTCGATGAAGTACGGACTTCAAGGCCCCAATGAAACCATTTGCACGGCCTGTGCCGCTTCGACCCATGCTTTGGGTTACGCAGCACGTCTGATTGCGATGGGGCGCTGCGATGCAATTGTGAGTGGCGGTTCAGAGGCCGCTGCTACACCGTCGTCTCTTGCTGGTTTTAACAATATGACTGCACTTTCATCGACTGGGCAAAGTCGACCATTTGATCGAGACCGTGATGGTTTTGTGATGGGTGAAGGTGCCGGAATTTTTATTCTCGAAGCGTGGGATCATGCTGCCGCTCGCGGAGCAAACATTCTGGGTGAAATTTTGGGTTCGGCGAGCAATGCCGACGCTCACCACATCACTGCACCCTCACCTGGTGGCCGAGGAGCCATCAACTGCATGAGACTCGCACTTGATGAAGCAGAACTCAATCACGACGCCATTGTGTACATCAATGCGCACGGGACTTCAACGCCCCTTAATGACGCTGCTGAAGCTGCAGCAATGGCGACAGTGTTCCCACATCGCCCAGCGGTGACAAGCATTAAGGGAGTCACTGGGCATGCCCTCGGAGCCGCTGGAGCCCTTGAAGCAGCATCGGTGTTGATGTCCTTCCAACACAAATTAATTCCTGCCACAGCGGGCACCGTCACCCTTGACGATGCCGTCAACATCGACCTGGTCATGGGTGTCGCCCGCGAATGGAAGCCTGGTCCGACAATTTCGAACAACTTCGGTTTTGGCGGTCACAACGGCTCCGTCATTCTTGCACCAGCCTGATAAACGTTGTTTGTTGTTTCTCAAAGGCCTACGCGTCAACGAGAACAAACATCAACTCGCACTCGCATGCCGTTTCGCCATTCAGCAATGCTTTGCCAGTTCCCTTTCCGGCACGAGACGACATACGCCCAAGTTGCACGACGAGATCGAGCGTGTCTCCAGGCTGAACTTGGCGACGAAAACGAGCTCCGTCGAGACCGCCAAAGAGCGGAATCTTTCCTGCATGTTGACCACCAACCAAAACGGCGATTGCGCCCATTTGAGCAATGGCCTCACACATCAACACGCCAGGCAAAGTTGGCCGCCCCGGAAAGTGTCCTGAGAAAAACCATTCATCTCCCGTGAGATGCCATGTTCCAGAAGCTGACACTCCCGGCTCAACCGACGTAATTTCGTCGACAAACAAAAATGGAGCTCGATGGGGCAAAACGTCAGCAGGTTTCGGAAATGAAATCATGACGTCACCTTAGAAGGCGCTGCCGAGGGCACAGTTGATGTGCCTTCGCCAATTCGTGGTCGTGTCACCACTCAGAGTGATAATTAATGCGAATAGTCCGAATGACCTATCGGTAAATCTCACTCACGGTGATTTGATGGTTTCTGTTCCTCAACAGAAAGGTCGATCATGTCCGGTCGTCCCATCAAGCGCCCTTGCTGAAACCAGCAGGTCAATCACTCAAACTTCACGTCGTTTCGGAGTTTGACCAAACCCCAGTCCCCGACCTCGCGCATGAGCGTGATAGTGATCGGGGATATTTCGCATGTTGTCATCAATGTACGGCTCGTAGTCGAATACTGACGTCGCGACACTCAACAACCTTTGATGCAATTTTTCTTTGATGGCGGCATCCGGATTCGGATCATGTTTCTTCCATACGATCATCGGGACGCAGCACGCTTCACACTCGGCAACCCAGCATTGATCGTCTTCGTAATACCACTCGGTGAAGCGCGCCGCTTCACAGAGTTCGCATTTCTGTAATGAATCCATTGTCACCATTGTGACACGCCTTCTCCACTTCTGCGAGAACGACTGAAGGCGGACCCGAGGGCCCGCCTTCAGCAACGAACAACTATGTAGTGCTAAAACTCAGAGAGCTGAAGGATCTACGTCTGGCGGCAAGATGACTGCATCGATGACGTGAATGACGCCATTGCTTGCAATGATGTCAGTTGCCGTAACAGTTGCACCGTTGACCTTCACACCCATGTCGGTGGTGATGGTGATGTTCTGACCTTCAACTGTAGGCACATCGCCAGCAGTGACATCAGCGGCCAAGACTGTTCCAGAAACTACGTGGTAGGTCAAGATCTTCACGAGAAGATCCTTGTTCTCTGGCAACAAGAGCTTGTCGACGAGACCGGCTGGCAATGCTGCGAAGGCTTCGTTGGTCGGTGCGAACACAGTGAAGGGACCTTCACCTTGCAAGACTTCGACGAGTCCGGCTGCTGCGACCGCTGCGACAAGCGTCGAGAAGTCTTCGTTACCGCTGGCAATTGCCACGATGTCTGATGCTTCTTCAGGCGCTTCTTCTGCGGGTGCTTCTGCCTCCATGGGAGCCTCAGTCACGGGTGCGACATCTGAGTCGTCCCCGCCACAAGAAACCAACAAACCGATAAGAGCTAGAGGGGCTAATAACTTACGCATAATTCTCCTTTAATTGGGGTGGCAAAATTATGACTGAAAAAAATGAACGATGTTGCATTTAGCACTAAATTTGACAAAAGTCACACAGTGGAAGCGTCAATGGCTGCACGTACTTCGGCCACATAGGCGCCAACCGCATCTGGGCCACCTTCCATCAGGCGACGTACCACCGATGCGCCCTGCACAATCCCATCAGCGACCTTGCACGCTTCAACAGCTTGAGCACTATTCGACACTCCGACGCCGATGATGACCGGTATATCTGTGACCTTCTTCAGGCGCTTGGCCAACAGACTGGCAGTCGCGGCCAGTTCGGTTCGTTCGCCAGTGACTCCTAGAAGTCCAACTGAGTACACAAATCCCCGGGCTCGGGCGCACACCCTTGGCAGTCGCTCATCGGGAGCAGTGGGAGCCGCCAACATGATCGTCGCCAAACCAACGGCATCAGCAGCAGCGCACCATGGTCCAGATTCTTCTAAAGGAAGATCCGGAATGATTGCTCCAACGATTCCGGCTTGGAATAACTGTGAGGCGAATCTTTCATGACCAGCATGATGAACCGTGTTGTAGTAACACATCACAACAAGTGGCACATCGACGTCAAGCGTACGAACGCCTTCCAGAATCGAAATAGGAGTCGCACCGTCATCAAGAGCTTGTTGAGACGCTTGCTGAATGATCGGTCCGTCCATGACCGGATCAGAAAATGGTAAACCAATCTCAATCACATCTGCGCCATTCGCCGCTGCAGCACGAATCGCATCAGTCCAACCCTTTAACCCGCCAGTCACATACGGCACGAGCAGTTTGCGGCCAGCATCGCGCTTGGCACGCAAGGTCACTTCTAACGGCGTCAATGACGTCGAAATCATCCGAGTATTTCCATCATCTGACCGACATCTTTGTCACCACGACCAGACAAATTCATCAACACAGTCTTGCCTTGCATTTTGGGCGCTTCTCGAGAGATCCATGCCAAAGCATGAGCACATTCCAAAGCCGGAATAATGCCTTCAGTCTTGGCCATTAATTGAAATGCTTCGATCACTTCGGTGTCAGTAACGGTCGGATATTCAGCGCGTCCGATCGACGCCAAGTACGAATGCTCAGGTCCGACTCCCGGATAATCGAGACCGGCCGAAATTGAGTGAGCCTCTTGCACCTGGCCGTACTCATCTTGCATGAGGTAACTACGCATGCCGTGTACAACTCCGGGCTGACCACGACCAACGGCTGCTCCCCCTGCGGGTTCAACACCAATCAACCGAGCCTTCGTGTCAACAAAACCTGAGAAGATTCCAAGCGCATTAGATCCTCCTCCAACACAAGCAACGACAAAATCAGGATCACTTCCGTAGCGCTCGAGGCACTGCTCGCGGGCTTCACTACCGATCACCCGATGGAATTCACGAACCATCCATGGATACGGGTGTGGACCCATGACTGAGCCTAAGCAATAGTGCGTTGATTCAACCGATGCCACCCAATCGCGCATGGCTTCATTCACCGCGTCTTTCAACGTACGACTACCGCTGTGAACGGCTTCAACTTCGGCACCGAGAAGCTTCATGCGGAACACGTTGAGTCCTTGACGCTCCACGTCCACAGCGCCCATGTACACCTTGCATGACATGCCCATCAAGGCCGCAGCAGTTGCCGAGGCAACACCATGTTGGCCTGCTCCTGTTTCGGCAACAATGTGCTTCTTACCCATTCGCTTGGCAAGAAGCACTTGACCAAGGACATTATTAATCTTGTGCGAACCAGTGTGATTGAGATCTTCTCGCTTGAGCACCAAACGAATTCCCAATTTGGCTCCGAGTTGATAACACTCGGTGATCATCGAAGGACGACCTGCGTACTCTTTCAGTAATTGATCGAGTTCTGCTCGAAATATTGGATCGGCCCAGGCCTCGCGAAAGGCGGCCTCTAATTCTTGACAGGCTGGAACCAAAGTCTCGGGCACAAAACGACCACCGAATTCGCCAAATCGACCTGATTCGGATGGCTCAGACATGATGGATTGATTTGAAATCGACACTTCACTCCTCACAAACGACTCTCTATGTTCGCACCCATCTCGGCAAATTGCCTAGTTCTTTAGCGAATTTGTCCTGTTACTTGTGCGACTATTCGTCGGCCCAGTCGTAAGGGAACTCCGTCGTTCCCGAGGTTGGATCTTCAGGTGGGGCGGCAGCGCGAGCGTTGGCAATAAAACGGCGGAGTTTGATCGCATCCTTTTTGCCAGGTGCTGATTCAACACCCGAGGAGACGTCTACTCCCCAAGGGTTGACGTAACGCACTGCGTCCGCAACATTTTCGGGAGTCAGTCCCCCAGCCAATATCATCCGAATCCCTGAGGGAATCTGATCGGTCAAAGTCCAATCAAATACCATGCCCGAACCTGCCTCGGGGGCGTCAACCAAAATCAGATCAGTCCCGAACTGGTTCGCTACACGAGCTTCCCGAGAACCAGCCGCGACGGCCTTAATAATCCAACGCACATTGTCGGCCAATGCCGCGACTGTTGATAGGGGTTCATGACCGTGCAGTTGGACAGCCTTTACGCCCGATTTAGAAACAATGTCAAAGATTCGATCAGGAAGATCGTCCTTAAAAACTCCGACTGTCAGAATCTCAGGAGGCAAACGTCGAGTGATGTCATAGACAACTTGGGCCGACACTTGACGTGGTGACGGCGCGAATACAAAACCGACCGCGTCGGCTCCCATAGCTACAGCGAGAAGCGCATCATCTTCATTCGTGATGCCACAAATTTTCACGAACATTCAAATACCGTACCGCTCGACAGCGAAACGGCGGCGGATACTTAACGTGTTGTCTGGCTGTTACCGGTGCGCATTGCGCAATAAACGAACTGCCTCAGAAGGATCGGGGGCAGTCACTAGACTTTCTCCCACCAAGATTGCGTGATATCCGGCGTCAAGCAATTCGGCTGCATCTTGGGCGTGGCGCACTCCACTTTCTGCAACCCTCGCCACTCCCTTTGGTATCAAATTTGCCATACGCAAGGCTCGGGCATGATCAACTTGAAACGTCACCAAATCTCGCTGATTCACACCAATCAAAGTGGCCTTTGCTTGAACCGCAAATTCCAGTTCTCGCTCATCGTGGATTTCGACCAGGACGTCAAGACCAACATCTGTGGCGAGAGCGTGGAACTCTCGAAGTTCGGCCTGCGACAGAGCCGCAGCAATTAACAAGACACAATCGGCGCCCATTAAGCGAGCGTCACACACATCGTGTCGTGAAATGGTGAAGTCCTTACGTAATACCGGCAATGCGCAAGCCGACGACGCCCGCTGCAAGTCAGAGATCGAGCCACCGAAAAATTCTTCGTCAGTCAGCACCGACAAACACGATGCACCACCTGACTCGTAAGCAACAGCAATGAACTCAGGATCTAATCCTTCGGCTAAATCACCTTTAGATGGTGACCGACGTTTAATTTCACCGATGACGCTGATGCCAGATTGTGAATCACTCAGAACGCGATCACGGAAACCACGAGTTGGCGCCATGGCGTGGCAACGCTCAACAAGTTGATCAACATCTCGCTCGTCCCTGGTCGCCATCTCGCGATGGCGCACAAGGATTCGATCGAGATAAGTCGCAGCGTGACTCACGAGAGAATCAGGCGCCCTTTCCGCCAATGGGATTGACGAAATGCAATTCTGGACGTCCACCTAAGAAAGGAGTAATCGCCGGCCCGAGGGCCTTGAAAGCATCGGATCCCATATGCGCGTTGAGCGCATCTTGAGATTCGTACATCTCGTACATAAACAACGCATCAGCGTCGTTGGGATCGTTATGCAAGATGTAATAAACAGTTCCTGCTTCGGCTTTTGCGGTTTCAAGTGCGTTTCCGAGGGCAGCGGCTAAATCGTCACGCTTACCCGGAGCTGCTGGAATCTTGGCCCATACGGCAACTTTTGACATGTCATTCCCCTTTTAGTTAGATGAAATAGTTTGATGAAATAGTTAAATAATATTTATGTAATACAAACCGTAGACGGTGACTGAAGTAAATCAGAACCCGAGACGGATACGAACTTGATTTTCAAGATCGGCGACTGGTACCCGCACCTGCTCGGTGGTGTCGCGGTCGCGAATTGTGACCGCGCCGTCCTCAAGAGAATCAAAGTCGACCGTGATACACAGCGGCGTACCAATCTCGTCTTGACGGCGATACCGCTTACCAATTGATTGGGTGTCGTCGTAATCGACCATATAACGCTCGCCAAGATCCTCAAAGATCTTGCGGGCCACAGGAGTCAGGGTGTCCTTTTTGCTCAACGGCAAAATTGCGACCTTATACGGAGCCAAACGTGGATGAAGACGAAGAACCGTACGGACCTCGCCACCAATCTCGTCTTCTTCATACGCTGCCAACAAGAAAGCGGCCATGGCTCGGTTAACACCAGCGGCTGGTTCAATCACGAACGGCACGTAACGTTCGTTTGTCGACTGATCGAAGTAATCGAGTTTTTGACCAGAATGTG
>CAMDER010000041.1 GCA_945896935.1 Bifidobacterium breve
AAATACGAGATACTTGAGACGTGACCGCGAGACCATCCCACGAGCATCCATACTTGGCTCCCCATGCCAACGGTCAGTTCATTGCCTTTGCTCATCGTGGCGGCACCGACCAACTGCCTGAAAACACGATCCCGGCTTTTCGTCATGCCTGTGAACTTGGTTATCGGTATCTCGAAACCGACGTTCAGTTAACTCGCGACGGGTACTTGGTTGCATTCCACGACAACGATCTATTTCGTACGTGTGGCACACCAGGCCGAATCAACGAAATGACCTGGCAACAAGTTTCGCAAGCTCGTGTCGATGGTAAAGAACCGATTCCGTTGTTATCTGAACTTCTCGAAGAATTCCCAGAAGCCTTTCTGAACATTGACTCAAAGAGCGACCCAACAGTAGATCCGCTGATTGACATTCTCAAAAAATGCAACGCTCTTTCGAAGGTGTGTATCGGATCATTTAGTCATCGCCGAATATCAAAGTTTCGCGAAGTCCTCGGTGCTGAAGTTTGTACGAGCGCAAGTCCTATTGAGGTGACACGGTGGATCGCTGGCAACGTCCCAAGTGCTCCATCCTGTTTTCAAGTTCCGGTAAGTCAAGGCCCGATCCCTGTCGTCACCAAAAGATCGTTACGAGCGGCCCGTCAGGCCAACAAACCTGTTCATGTGTGGACAATTGACGAAGCACCTGACATGCAGCGTCTCATCGACCTCGGAGTTGATGGGTTGATGACCGATCAATCCATCACTCTCAAAAAAGTTCTTGTCGCTAATAACTTGTGGACCCACCCATGACAGCGCTGAATCTGCGCAATATCTCGATGACTTTTCCCGACGGTACTCAAGCCATTGATGATGTTGACCTCACAATTGAACGTGGTGAGTTCGTGACAATTGTTGGTCCTTCTGGTTGCGGCAAAAGTACTTTGCTGAGAATTGTTTCGGGTCTACAACTTCCAACTTCAGGAAGTTGCGAGATAGACCGCCAAAGTCTGGGCTACGTCTTTCAAGACCCAGTGTTGTTGCCTTGGAGAAATGTTCAAAAGAATGTTGAACTTAATGCCGAACTGCAGAACGTACCTACAGATCAACGCCGAGAGGCCGCCCAAAAGGCAGTCAAGTTAGTCAATCTCTCCGGACAAGAACTGAAATACCCACATCAGTTATCGGGTGGTATGAAAATGCGATGTTCGCTAGCCCGATCGTTAGTTTCGCAACCAAAAGTCTTTCTCTTTGACGAACCTTTCGGCGCCGTCGATGAAATGACTCGCGAACGGTTAAACGATGAGCTACTGAACATTTTTCTGCAAGAAAAATTCGCTGGCCTCTTCATCACTCACAGCATTCAAGAGGCAGTTTTTTTGTCGACTCGCGTGATTGTGATGTCATCGCAACCAGGCCGATTCGTTTCTGAACACAAAATCGGTTTTCCATTCCCACGCGCATCCGAGATTCGTTACAGTCCCGAGTTCGCGCAATTGTGCGGTCAAATTAGCCATGACTTGAAGTTGGCCCACGCATGAAATTCTTTGGACGACTTTCGCAGAGTCGTCGCATCTCACACGTATTCTTGCCACTCATCACCTTTGTGGTATTTCTTTCGATTTGGTATACCTACGCCAAGCTGCATTACGACAATCCAGTCCAACGCCGCAACGCTCTCCCCTACCCCCACGAAATCGTGACCGACGGTTTTTTACCTCTTAATGACAAGGTCAACGGCCTGCAACCGATCCTTGGATATATGTGGCCCACGGTCAAGGTCACTCTTCTTGGGCTCGTCATCGCGGTCGCACTCGGAGTGCTCGTGGCGATACTCATGAACTTTTCAAAAGGAATAGAAAAGTCACTCTTCCCTTATGCCGTCATCTTGCAAACTGTCCCCATCTTGGCCATCACTCCGTTGTTGACCGAACTTTTTGGCGAAGAGTTAGGAGTACGCCTCGTCGTCACAGTTTTAGTAGCCCTTTTCCCTGTCATCACGAACACGCTCTTTGGGCTTCAATCAACCGATCGAGCCTTACATGACTTATTTACGCTCAACCACGCTAATCGCTGGACGCGTCTCACAAAGTTAGAACTGCCAAGTGCCATGCCTTCTCTGATGACCGGGATTCGTATCGCTTCGGGAAGCGCAGTCATTGGTTCGGTCGTCGCCGATTTCTTCTTCGCCAAGGGTGAGAAAGGTATCGGTTACTACATTCGCACCCGTCAGCAACAATCAATTCAACGTCCTGAAATGTTTGCTGGCACGATCATGGCTTCACTATTTGGAATCTTGATGTTCATTGTCATCGGCTGGATCACCTCTCGAGCCATCAGAAATTGGCATGACTCCAACTTGGCTCATCGTCCATCTTCATTTAAAGTTGTGAGAACGCTCAAAAGGAAATCATGAAAATTCGCACTATCGCCACTGCAATATCAATCATCGGTCTGTTGTCCCTCTTAGTTGCTTGCGGATCCGATGATGGTTCAAGTGGTGCGCCGAGCAACGCCGGACCTTGTCCGACAAAATTGACAATCCAGTCTGACTGGTTCCCCGAACTCGAACACGGTGGTGTCTACCAACTGATCGGCTCGGGCGGAACTGCGAGCAAAGATTCAATGTCGTATTCAGGCCCAGTGCAGGCGGCCTACGCAGTTGGTGGCTTACAAGAAGTTGAAATTCTCGCCAAGAACTTTGATATGCCAAACAGCGCCGTTCTTGTGAACGGCAAAGCCGACATGGCCTTCATTGGTATTGCCGACATCATTAAAGATTCAGCAGCACTCCCACTCGTCGCTGTCGCCAAGACTCTCGACAAAGATCCCATGATGGTCATGTGGGACCCAGCGCAATTCGATGTACAAGAACCCGAAGACCTTGCGAAAACCGGCGCGAGCTTCATTCACTTCCCCGGACTCGCCTATCTCGACTACCTCATTGAGAAGGGCTACATGACTGCTGATCAAAGCGATCCCAGCTATAACGGCTCCGACGCTGCTTGGGTCGCGGCATCTGGAACTTTGCTCCAACAAGGTTTTGCTACCAACGAGATCTATAAGTACGAAAACGACATCCCGTGGAAAGACGGCGCTCCAGCCGACGTCTCATTCTTTACGGTTGATCAACTTGGATATGACAACTACCCGTCGTCAATCACCATGTTGCAAAGTCGAGTGACCGAACTTGATGAATGTCTCAAACTCTTCATTCCCAAATTCGCCCAGGCGTGGGTTGATTACTACAACGATCCAACTCCAGTCACCGACACGATGATTGAAATCAACAACACCTATGACGGATTCTGGAGACTGAGCCCCGAACTCAATACTTTCGGGCTCAATTTGCTGGACGAACTGAAGATTGGGGCCAATAGCCCCGACGGGACCTACTGCTCATTCGACGAAACAAAGGTGCAGAAGTTGTATGACATTTTGCAGCCAATTTACTCCGCGCAAGGCGTTGAAGTCACTGATGATGCAACAACTGTGTACGACAACAGTTACTGCGCCGGCGCACCTGGTCGTTGATCTAAACGACGTTCATTGAAACGTCGCTAAATCTCAGGCGTCTTTGACGTGTCCGTCGCGCTGAATGAACGGATCTTTGTCGCTCCACGGGAAGTTGATCCACAGATCAGTTTTCTTCCAGGCGTAATCGGTCTGAACCACTGAATGCGACTTTTCGTAGAGAACTGCGGTGCGCACTTCGCCTACTTTGCCTTCACAAAACTTCTGCACACTGCGCAAGGTGTGTCCGGTATCGGCCACATCGTCGGCAATCAAAATCTTGGCATCACCGAGATCAACGAAGTCGGGTGCTGGCGGAAGGATGCGCGGTACTTCAAGACGCTCATCAACTCCGGTATAAAACTCCACGTTCATCGTGTATACGTTCTTCACTGCGAGCGAATAGCCGAGTGCTCCACCGATTAAGAGACCACCGCGAGCAATTGACAAAATCATGTCGGGGTCGTAGCCATCTTCGGCCACCATTTGAGCCAAGGCTCGCGAGGCCTGGCCGAAGATTTCCCATGTCATGATCTCGCGCTCGTTGCTCACAAGTGTCCTCTCAAAGTACTCGGGGCCGTACGCCCTTTGTTAGCGACAAATATAGACTCTCATACTCAGCCGCACCGCATTTCTTCCCTGAACAAGTGACAAAACGAGATCTCAAGTTCTCGAGTTACTCGACGGTAATGCCCTTCAGAGAATCGTCTGGGGCGGGCACTTGCGGGTCCATTGTTTGGAGCGCGTTCAAAATAATCTTGGCAACGATCAAGTCACGCGACCACTTCACATCAGCGGGAACGACATACCACGGCGCAAAGGGACGCGACGTCTCACGCATCACATCTTCATAAGCATTTTCGTACAATGGCCAAATCTTGCGATCGGTCAGGTCGCTCGGGTCGTGCTTCCAACTACTTTCGGGGTTGTCAATACGCTTTTGCAAACGTTCCCGTTGCACTTCGTGTGACACATGCAAATAGAACTTGATGACCTTGGTACCTTCGTCGACCAACATGTGTTCAAAGTCGCGAATATGGCGATACCGACGTGACCAGGTTTCGTCATCGACGAGGTTCTTGACCCGTGGCACCAAGATGTCTTCGTAATGGCTGCGATTCCACACCCCCACCTCACCCTTGGCCGGACAGGCGGCGTGGCAACGCCATAAGTAATCGTGCATGCGTTCAGTACCTGCGGGCACCTTAAAACTCGTCACTTGCACTCCAGCGGGGTTCATTCCGGTCATGACATGGCGCACTAGCCCGTCCTTACCTGATGCATCACGTCCCTGCAGAACGATCAGCAAGCTCTGTTTGGCTTCGGCCATTAAGCGGTGTTGCTCAAAAGACATGAGGCTGATGGTTTTAGCCAACTCGCCTTTGGCCGAATCCTTATCCCAGCCCAAAGTGTCGTCAGTCGGAAATGACCCGAGTGACAATGGCTTGCCTGCCGCCACAAGAAATTTGCGCATCAATTTGTCGGCCACATCAACTCCATTACTTTCCTGGTATCTCTACGGTAATTGCTCGTAGGGGCAATGTCGGCAACCACTCACACAGCAATAGTCGCGATCGGCCAAAAATTTGGCGGTAAATACCGTGTAGCCGCTCAACGGATCTCGATAAGTCGGCCGCTGCCGACTCACGGCTTCGCGATGCAAGGTCATAATCGCTGCAAATCGAGGATGATCCGGGTCCAGACGTCGCTGGAGTGGCACCTCAATTCCGTCAATTCGCAGTATTGCCTGATCAGCCATATTTCTATTGTGGCTTCATTCGCCTTCTGATGACCGTCTATTTGTTGACAATTTTCAAGAAGATAATTCGTATAAGTAGCAAAATTGGGTTACCATCGTCACATCAGAGACCGCAGTACGGCTCTGCCGATTTGCCACAAGGCACCATTAACAAGGGGGAAACTTGAAAATATATGGACAGTCCAGTCGGCGTACCCGCCGAATTCTCGGAGTTACTTTGGTCAGCTTGCTGTCCTTTGCCGCAGCTTGCGGTGGAGGTTCATCGAGCGACGAGACCAGTGCTCCAACCGAAACCGAAGCGCCGACAGACTCTGGTGCCCCAGCAACTGATGCGCCTGCCGAAGAAACACCAGTAGCTGGTGGAACTTTGCGCGTCGGCCTCGAAGCCGATGTTGACGGTCTCAACCCGACCGCTTCGGCCCTTGCCGTTGCTGGTTTGACTATGGCGTCAGCTGTATTCGATCCGTTGTTCACGTTCGATGTTGATGGCAACGCCGTGCCGTATTTGGCCGAATCAATTGAACCCTCGGCCGACTTCATGGTGTGGACAATGACATTGCGCGCTGGCGTGGTCTTCCACGATGGAACACCTCTCACCACCGACGCCGTCATCAAGCAGTTCGAAATCACTCGCAATGATCCGCTCGTCGGATTGGCAGTCAAGCCGTATTACCCCGAGACCGACGCCGTTGTGAAGATTGATGATTTAACAATGGAGTTCCACCCGCTTGATGCCAGCCAGTACTTCCCGACAGCTTTGACCGCTCAATTGGGCTACATCGCCTCGCCAACCTGGCTTGACGCACTTGCTGCCGACCCAACACTCGAGCAAGCGCCCGTCGGAACGGGACCGTTCCAGTTCGACAGCCGTACCGAAGACTCGGTCACCAGGTTCGTCCGCAATGACAACTGGTGGGGCACCGACATCATCGGACCGACCTACCTAGATGCCATTGAGTTCTTCCCCGTACCCGATCCCGATACTCGTACCGAGATGATTCAAAACGGCGAACTGGACCTCTTGCACACAACTGACACCAATCAATTCCAGACTTACCGCGATGACCCGAAGCTCACAACGAGTATCGATGAAAACGGTGAAGAGTACTTCTTGATGATCAACACCGCCAAGGCCCCGTTTGACGACATCCGTGTTCGTCAGGCATTGGCATTGGCAACCGATCGCCAGGGCTACTACGACTTGTTCAATGCTGGCGAAGGAATTATGGCCGATCAGATGTTCACACCTGACAGCCAGTACTTCAACCCCGACGTCAAGCAAGACGGCAATGACCCCGCGGCTGCCGCTGCTCTTGTTGCTGAATACTGCGGCGAGAACCCAGTTGATGCCGACGGCAAGGCCCAGTGCACCGATGGAAAAGTCAATATGGAATACCAGTGGTCTGGCCCATCTGTCATCGCCACGCGAATTGCTGACTTCTACAACGAAAACTGGAAAGCTTCATTCAATGTGACATTTGATGAGCAAAATCAACAGATGCATATTCAGGAAGCTGCACTTGGTGTCTACAACGTGGTGGGCTGGCGTCAATTTGGTGCCGAAAACCCCGGAGACGACCGAGTGTGGCTCGAATGTCGCAATATCGGCGGCATTTCGCTCAACTGGCCGCGCTATTGCGACGAGGCTCGTGATGCATTGATCAAGGAAATCGCTAACCCGGCATCGCCAGATGAGCGCGTTGGTTTGATCCAGGAATTGGTTCAAAACCTCCACGATTCTTACGCCTACATTTTCATGACTCACTCGTCATGGGCTATCGTCAACACTGACAAGGTTCAGGGAAATTGTGATCGCAAGTCACCCGATGGCAATGCTCTCGTGTGCTCAACAAACGGTCGTATGTACTTCCAATCAACTTGGCTCAGTAGCTAATTCTCTCATTCGACCCTTAAAGGATTACATTTAGTCATATGCGTTATTACGTTCAAAGGGTCGCCTTAGCTATTCTTCTTCTCCTGGCAGTGAGCATGCTCACGTTCGGAGCGTTGAATATCTTGGGCGACCCTTTGTTCAACATTCTCGGTCCCGTTGCTGGCGATGTGAATAATCCCGACAGCATCAAAATGATCGCCTTGGCTAAAAAAGAATTCAGTCTCGATCGATCTTTGCCAGTGCGTTACTTCATCTGGTTGTCAGATTTCGTGCGTGGAGACTTCGGCGTTACTTTCAGTTCAACTGGCCAGCCACCAGTTTCAGGTGTGGTCAGTGAACGCCTTCCGCGAACAATTTCACTAGTTTTCCTCGCCCAAATGTTCGCCGTCGTGGTTTCAATCCCTTGGGCGATCATCGCTGCCGCGCGGGCCGGCAAAATCAGCGATCGCATCTCAACGATCAATGCTTTTTTCTTAGTCGCGATGCCCAACTTTGCTATCGCCGTCATATTGAAATTCGTTTTTAGTCTCAAACTTGGCTGGACCCCAATCACCTACGTGGCTGACGATCCTCTCCGCAGTCGCCTCTTCCAATTACTCCTCCCCGCCCTCACCATTGGTCTTCCGGTTGCTGCTGTATATCAAAGGCTTCTACGTTCCGACCTCATTACAACGTTGCAACAAGACTTCATTCTCTTGGCCCGAACCAAAGGATTGTCGAAAACTCGGATCCTTTTTGTTCACGCGCTTCGCCCATCCCTCTTTTCGTTCATCACAGTTGTCGGACTCAATACCGGCGCACTGATTGGTGGATCAATCGTTGCCGAGACCGTTTTCCGAATCCCTGGCATTGGATCAACTCTTGTTGAATCAATTTTCCGTAATGACTTCCCAGTAGTTCTGGCGATAGTCATGATCGTTGCTTCAGGCTTCGTTGTTATCAACTTGTTAGTTGATTTTGCGTACACCCTGATCGATCCGAGAGTCCGTCGATGAGTGCAACTTCCGTCACCTCAGCACCCGAAGACATCATCGTGAGCAAAAAGCTTGGCTTTGGTTTTTGGTTGTGCGTGACTTGGGTCGGACTCATGGCCTTTATTGCAATCTTTGCCTCGGCCTTGCCGCTCAAGAGCCCCACCGCCAACTTCCTTGATTCGGCTCGCGGTCGTCCCCCGTATGCCCCATCATGGAGCCATTGGTTTGGCACCGACAAAGATGCCCGCGATGTATTTTCCCGTTCGATGTATGGTGCCCGAATTTCACTGACGGTCGGTTTTGCGGCCATCACTGCCGGATTCCTCATCGGTGGAACACTTGGCGTGATCTCTGGTTACTACAAAGGCTGGATTGATCGCATTAGTTCATTCGGGTTCATTGTTCTTTTGTCCTTCCCATCACTCGTGTTGGCGATCTTGCTCACTTCGCTCATCGACCGAAACCTGTTAACCGTTTCGATGGTGCTCGGATTGCTCAGTATTGCACCAGTCGGACGACTCGCTCGTGCTGCCACCTTGCAATACGCGGATCGCGAATTTGTTTTGGCAGCGCGCCAGATCGGTGCGACGAATCGTCGCATCATCATCAAAGAGATTCTTCCCAACGTTGCCATCCCGATGTCGTCACTGGCGTTACTTGGTATGGCCGTCGCAGTCGTCGCCGAAGGCGGATTAGCTTTCCTCGGTTTCTCGGTGCAAAAAGGCATCACTTGGGGCGGTCTCATCCAACTAGGTTCAGATGCCTCAAAAACACTTCAAGATGCTCCATGGATTGCATTTTTCCCCATCTTGATGTTGTTCTTAACCGTGTTGTCACTGAACTTCGCCGGTGATCGTTTGCGTACTTTCTTCGATGTTAAAGAGACCACGCTATGAGCCAAACAGAATTGGTCCGTTCCGAACTTGAGCCGCTTATTGAGACGATTGATGTGAAGACCCACTTCAAAACACCCCGCGGTATTGCGCGAGCAGTCGATGGTGTCTCTATTACAATTCGTCGCGGACAATCTCTTGGAGTTGTCGGCGAATCTGGTTCGGGTAAAACCGTTCTGTCGCGTTCGATCATGGGACTACTGCCACGTAATGGTGTGATCCGTGAAGGTTCAGTGCGATATCAAGGTCAAGAAATCAGTAATCGCTCAGACAAAGAAATGCAAAGCATTTGGGGCCGAGAAATGGCGATGATTTTCCAAGACCCCATGACATCACTTAACCCAGTGATGAAAATTGGCAAACAGATCACCGAATCTCTGCGCAAAAACTTGAGTATGTCATCTTCTGAAGCCATGGCAGTCGCCGAAAGACTGATGCACGATGTTCGCATTCCCGAACCAGCACGTCGCTTGAATCAATACCCTCACGAACTTTCAGGTGGCATGCGTCAGCGCGTGATGATTGCTATTGCAATGGCCTGTGGACCCAATATGTTGTTCGCCGACGAGCCCACCACGGCTCTTGACGTGACCGTACAAGCACAGATCCTTGAACTCTTGAGTGAGCAAAAGCGTGAGCGCAACATGTCGCTTTTACTCGTGACGCACAACCTTGGTGTTGTCGCGGGATACACCGATGAAATCGCCGTGATGTACGGCGGCAAGGTTGTCGAAAAAGCCCCGACCAAGACATTGTTCGCCGACACCAAAATGCCCTACACCGAGGCACTGTTGCGCAGTATCCCGCGTCTTGATCAACCCTCGCACTCACGTTTGTCAACCATTCCCGGTCGGCCGCCAGACATTGTTCACCCGCCCAGGGGTTGTCACTTTGCACCACGTTGCGCGTATGTCCGCGATCTGTGCCTGAACGAAGAGCCAGAACTACAGCAAGCCGCATCCCCCGATCACACCTTTGCCTGTTTCTACCCAGTCGGCTCACCCGAATACTTAGAACGCCGAGTCGAATTAACCCGCAAAGGCGAACTTGTCGCGTCTGAAGGATCGAACTAATGGCTGGCACAGGTAAAGCTCATCTTCGCGATGACACGAATGTTCTCTTGCGAGTTGAAGACCTTGTTGTTGAATTCCCTATCGGTCGTACTGGTCTGAAGGTCAATGCAGTGAGTGGAATCTCCTTCGATGTACTCAAAGGAGAAACTCTTGGCATAGTTGGTGAATCTGGTTGTGGCAAGAGCACAACGGGTCGGGCAATCATGCAGCTCCCAAGCCCAACGTCTGGTTCGATCGTGTTTGACGGTACCGAACTCACCACATTGTCAGGTGAAGCGATGCGTGAAGCTCGGACCAAAATCCAAATGATCTTCCAAGATCCGATTTCTTCGCTTAACCCCCGCCGAAATGTGCGCGACATTGTTCTTGAGCCTCTGTCAATCTGGAAGCGTGGCACAGCTGCCGAGCAGTTAGCCGCCGTTGACAAGATTCTTGAACACGTCGGCATTGATCCACAACGCGCCGCCGAAAGTAAGCCCCACCAATTCTCGGGTGGTCAGTGTCAGCGCATCTCCATTGCGCGATCACTTGTGCTCAATCCACAAATGATTATTTGTGATGAGCCAGTGTCGGCGCTTGACGTCAGCGTGCAGGCTCAGGTGGTCAACCTTCTCGAAGACCTGAAAAAGCAATTCGAGTTGACGCTGATATTCATTGCTCACGACTTGGCTGTCGTCAAGAACATCAGCGATCGCATTGCCGTGATGTACCTCGGAAAGATTTGCGAAGTCTCCAGCAGCGACGATCTGTACCGCAATCCTGCCCACCCCTATACCGATGTTTTGTTGTCGTCGATTCCGGTCCCCGACCCTACGGTTGCGGTCAAAAAGGTCGTAGTCGACGGCGAACCACCATCGCCAGTTTCGCCACCTGCTGGCTGTCGCTTCAACCCTCGTTGCCCCAATGCATCAGATCGTTGCCGCAGTGAAGAACCGACCTTGCGCGAGATCGAGCCCGCTCACTTCGTGGCTTGTCACCATCCGCTCTTCGGCGGCGAAGCACCCGTTGTCGTTCGTAGCAACTAATACGTTGCAGAACTACTTGTTCTGGAAATTTGGTGGTCGCTTTTCTAGAAAGGCCATCATGGCTTCGCGGGCGTCTTCAGTACGACTTGCCATCATTTGCTGACGGTTTTCTAAATCAATCGCCGATTGCATCGCCGGAATCTCGAGCGCTGTCCACATTGCTTCTTTGGTGAGCGCAACACCAAACGGAGTATTGAGCATGATCTGTTCGGCCTTGGCAATCGCAACTTTCTCCAAGTCGTCGTCGGCAACACGGTCAACAAGCAAACCAATGCGATAAGCCTCAGCAGAGTCAATGACACGTCCGGTCAACATCATCTCTTGAGCACGGGCGACACCGACGATGCGCGGTAATAGCCACGATGTCCCGATGTCGCATGCCGAGAAGCCCACGCGAATAAATGCAACGTTGAACTTCGATGACTCGGAGCCAATTCGGATGTCACTACCCAGCACTAATGCCAAGCCTCCACCAGCAGCCGCTCCGTTGACTGCAGCAATAATTGGTTGAGGAATTGACCGCATATGCGACATCAACCCTGCGATGTGCTTTTGCACGGCAAACGACCGCTGCACCGCACCCAAATTTTCGGTATGCGGGGCATCTCCGTATCCAGTGAGATCAAGGCCCGCGCAAAAACCCCGACCTGCGCCCGTCAAAATGACAACTCGACAATCGGCGTCAATCGCGATGCGATCAAGCACCTGATGAAGTCCCTCAACCAGATCGGTCGTCATGGCATTGAGTCGTTCAGGACGATTCAGCCGAACCACGATGATTCCAGGGATTGGCCGCTCTATGACGATGACTGGTGTTGGTGACTGGGCGGGACTCATGTAGCCATTCTGCCGACTTGCTTGTCATCACCAC